>CAZWNM010000253.1:0-4759 GCA_964635765.1 uncultured Planctomycetaceae bacterium
CGGTGGAACGTCTTTGGTGATCGTCGAGTCGCCGGCAAAAGCCCGGACCATCGCCAAATTTCTCGGCCACGATTATACCATCGAAGCCAGCATCGGACATATTCGAGACCTCCCCCAGGGGGCGAAGGAAATACCCGAACAGTACAAAAAAGAAGATTGGGCCTACTTGGGCGTCGATGTCAACCACGGCTTCGAGCCGGTTTACGTCATTCCACCCAGCAAAAGCCAGCAAGTTCGCAAACTCAAAAGCCTGTTGAAGGGCGCCAAGGAACTCTTTCTGGCGACGGATGAAGACCGCGAAGGAGAGGCCATAAGCTGGCATCTCTGCGAGGTTTTGAAGCCAAAAGTGCCGGTCCATCGCTTGGTGTTTCACGAAATCACGAAAGACGCCATTCTCGCCGCGCTCAAAAACCCCCGCCAGATCGACGAAAACCTGGTGCGCGCCCAAGAGGTGCGGCGCATTGTCGATCGACTATACGGTTACGACGTTTCGCCGCTCCTGTGGCGGAAGATTCGCCCCCGGCTGTCGGCCGGCCGCGTGCAAAGCGTCGCCGTCCGGCTGATTGTCGAACGCGAGCGGCAACGCATGGCGTTCAAGTCGGCCACCTACTGGGACCTTTTGGGCTCGTTCGCCAAAGTCGGCAGCCCGCCGTTCGACGCCGAGCTGCTTTCGGTCGATGGCCGTTCGATTCCCTCCGGCCGCGATTTCGACGCGTCAACCGGCCAACTGAAGAACCCCGGCATGCTGCTGCTCGACGAGCGCGAGGCCGGCGATCTGCTCCATCGGCTTCGCGGCGTCGAAAGCCGCGTGGCGAGCATCGAGGACAAACCGTACACCACTCGGCCGTATCCGCCTTTCACCACGAGCACGTTGCAGCAGGAAGCGAACCGCAAATACGGCTTCACGGCTCGCCACACGATGCAGGTGGCGCAGAGCCTGTACGAAAACGGCCACATTACTTATATGCGAACCGACTCGACGACGTTGGCCGGCGTGGCGATCGACGCCGCCCGTCGGTTAGTGGCTTCGCAATATGGGCAGGAGTATTTGCCGGCCTCTCCGCGGCTCTATCAAACCAAGGTCAAGAACGCCCAAGAGGCCCACGAGGCCATTCGACCGGCCGGCGCCAATTTCGATTTTCCGGATTCGTTGCGCGGCAGGCTAAGCCCCGACGAATTCAAGCTCTACGACATGGTTTGGAAACGCACAATCGCCAGCCAAATGACCGACGCCCGCGGCCATCGCATTACATTGGTCATCGCGGTCGATGGGGCGCAATTCCAAGCGTCGGGCAAAACCATCGAGTTCCCCGGCTATCTCCGGGCGTACGTCGAAGGCTCCGACGATCCCGAGGCCGACTTGGCCGACCGCGAGGCGATTTTGCCGAAGGTCGCCGTCGGCGAAACGTTGCAATGCGTTTCGCTCACGCCGAAAAGCCACACGACGCAACCGCCGAATCGGTACAGCGAAGCCGCTCTCACCCGCGCGCTTGAAGAAATGGGCATCGGCCGGCCGAGCACGTACGCCTCGATCATCGACACGATCCTCGCGCGCGAATACGTGTTCAAGCTGCCTCGCGGCAACGTGTTGGCGCCCACGTGGACGGCGTTCGCCGTTTCGCAATTGCTCGAAACCCACTTGCCCGAGTTGGTCAACTACCAATTCACCGCCGAGATGGAAGACGAGTTGGACGCGATCAGTCGCGGTGAGATGAACTATCGCGATTATTTGACGACGTTCTATTTCGGCGCCGAGCATCCCGGCTTGAAGCAGTTGCTGGCCGACAAAATCACCGAGATCGACGCCCGCGACGTTTGCCGCATCCCCTTGGGCAAGCCGGACGGCGAAGGCGAGCGGGCGGCGGAGATTTTCGTTCGCGTCGGCCGCTATGGGCCATTTTTGGAGCAAGGCGAACGCCGGGCGAGCCTGCCCGACAAAACCCCGCCCGACGAAATCACCATTCCGATGGCGCTCAACCTGCTCGATCAGTCGGGCCAGAGCGACGAGCCGCTGGGCGTTTGTCCCGACACGCACAAGCCGGTGTTCCTCAAGGTCGGCCGCTTCGGTCCCTATGTGCAGCGCGGCACGGCCGAGGACGACGAGAAGCCGCAAAACGCATCGCTCTTAAAAGGCATGGAACCGGATCAGGTCGATTTGGCCGCCGCGCTGCGGTTGCTTTCGCTGCCGCGCACGCTCGGCGAACATCCGCAAACGCACGAGCCGGTGGTGGCCCACAACGGCCGATTCGGCCCCTATGTGAAGTGTGGCGTGGAAACGCGATCGTTGGGCGCGATTTCGCCGCTCGATGTGACGTTGGAGCAAGCGTTGGAGTTGTTGGCGCAGCCGAAATTCCGACGCGGCGGCGCTGCCAAGGAGCCGCTCAAGACATTCGACGCATCGCCCGTGACCAGCCAGCCGGTGCGATTGTTGGAAGGCCGTTACGGTCCTTACGTCACCGACGGCGAGACGAACGCTTCGTTGCCGCGCAGCGTGACGATCGAGGAGATGACGTTCGAGTATGCGTTGAATCTCTTGAAAGATCGCGCGGCCGCCGGCCCCTCGAAGCGAGGCCGCAAGAAAACCGCGCCGAAAACCGCGAAGCCGAAGGCTGCCAAAAAGCCCGTGAAGAAGGCGGCGAAGAAAAAGACGGCGAAGAAAGCCGCGCCGAAAAAGGCCGCGAAGAAGTCAGCCGTGGAAAAGGCCCCGGCCGTGGAAGTGTCGCCGGACGAGATTCCGTATTGAGGCGAAAATTCCCGTCAAGTGGCAAATTTCGCTGAAGTTTTTCCGGTTATCGTTGCAGCCGCAAGTTTCGTGCTCAAAAGCAGTTGCGCATTGGCCCCCCTCTTCTGGATGCCAGAATCGTTCTGCGGCAATCGTATAATGATATTGGAGTTTCCGCGGATTTTTGTTGTAATTCCGCCCCTAGTTGATAACTCGATTGCCAACCGATAAGATAGCTAAAGGAGTCATTCAGATGCCCCAACGGAAGGAACCCGCGATGAAATGCCATTGGCTAAAATGCAAAGTCAGCCCCGGACAATTTTCCGAGGAAGTTGTGGTTGAGGCGACCGACTTTCGAAATCGAGGATTTTCGTTGTTTGTGCCGGATAATCTCGTTGAACCTGATACAGAACCACGCGGCGGGAAATCTGTCGATGGATGGCTACAGGTAGATGTTCTTGGTCAACAGGACGCCTGGACTCTTATACGGCTTCCTCGCGCTCCGTTGGAAAATGGTCCAACGGTAACGGTTCAAACCTCTCAGTTGGATTACAGAGTTGCCAAGGAATTGGCGTAACTGGTCAAGGGGTAGCCGATGATTTTGTCAAGCTCCCGGGTACACGCCGCCCTCGACGAAGGGCGACTGATTATTAGACCAGAACCTACGCCGCGAGTGCCGACAATCGGCGTCGATCATTGCCCTTATGATACGCATTCGGTTGACCTTACGCTTGGGCCCGAAATTTCCATTCCAAAATCAAGCTCGTACTGCTATGATCTAACTTCTCCTGGTCTTGCGACATTTCTTTCCAAAAACTCTGAAAAACGCATAATTGAAACTGACAGCCCGTATCGGCTCAAACCCAACCAGTTTATTTTGGGGATCACGAAAGAAACGGTTGGATTACCCATCCTTGAAAATCTTGACACGTGTTTGGCAGCAAGGATTGAAGGCAAAAGTTCTCGTGCGCGTTGCGGTCTCCTCATTCATTTTACAGCACCGACGGTTCATCCGGGTTGGCATGGACCGCTTGCGTTGGAAATCATCAATCTCGGCGCGTCGCCTATTCTGCTTAGTGTCGGAATGGCCATCGCGCAACTGATTGTTGAGGAAGTTGCTGGTCTTCCCGCGTCAAAAAATCCAAGTCAATTTCAAGGGCAAACGACGCCTGAAGGCATCGCTTGAAAGATAGCCAGCGAGAGAAAAAGGCGGCTTATCCCCGTCCGCCTCCTTGTCAGATTCGCGCTGTTTTTTGGTATCAGCGTCTTGAATGAAAAAACACTGTGCCACTGGCAACCCTCCGACAGCGGTTCGCCGAAGATCATGCATTCATCGTACCCCCCAAAAGGCGTTTCCTAAGTTTTCCAAACTGTTTTAAGTGCAACACTCTTTTACAATTGCTGTTGTGTTGCACATATTGCGCGTCGGCGGAAGTCGTTGCGGCGCATTCTGTTGCGCCGTTTTATTTTCCTCCGAAACGCACCACCCGAAAGGGCCCTGTGTTGCACTGGCACTTTGGGTAATATCGTAATATACGATACTTGGGATAAATTTCGATCTTCGATCTCCCCGCCTGAGCCGTCTCCAATCTCCCAGCCTCCTGTTTACACCTTTTCGCGTCGCATCGCAACGATTTCTTGGGCCAAGGGCCGCGACGGCAGCTTGTTCGGTGTGTCATAACTCTGTAAATTATCGGTAGCCCCGCCGGGCCGATTCGTCCACGCCGAAGCGGGGCCGTGGACCGTGGCGTTGAAATTCGGACAGAGACGGGCGAAGCCCCGATAACGAATTCGCTCCCCGCCACGACACTGTTGGCAACAGATTGAACGTCGCACATCACAGCATCAGCCACACGAGGGTGTAATGAATACAAGTAAGAAAAGTGGCCCAAAACGGCCGATGACTGTGTATAATGGAACTGTCGCGGTTGAACGATGCCCCAAGTGTGGCGAACCCTTGCCTGGTTCCGATCGTTACTGTGGGGTGTATAGCGACAATTAGTTTTCCGGTCTGACGACAATTAGAATTCCCGGTTG
>CAZWNM010000254.1:0-4728 GCA_964635765.1 uncultured Planctomycetaceae bacterium
AAAGTTGGGGATGGTTTCACAAGACACTCCTGCCGCGACAACCAGCGCTGCACACCTTAGGCAATTGATTGGCCCTGCGTTGCTAAGTCTTGTGCCGACGTTTATTCTCATGTTCATTCTCGTTTGGTCGCTGGCAATTTGCATGGGCTTGGCGAACGTCATGTTTCAAGATGCTCAACACTTGGTCGAAATCTTGATGCAGGTCCTGTTTTATGCGACGCCGATTATTTACCCACCGGACGCGTTGGGAGGAAGACGATTGGTAAGTTCGGTTCTTCAGTGGAACCCCTTGACCGCTTTTCTGGAACTCATCCGCGATCCGCTATTGAAAGGCCAGATTCCTTCGCTCCACGCCTATGGCTTCGCCGCCTTGGCGACGTTGACCGTCGCCGTAATCGCCATGCTCGGCATGAAACGTTTCGAGAAAAATCTCATCTTCTACCTGTGAGAACAAACAGAGGGCTAACGCCCTCCGCTCGCCGGAAAAAAACGCTCACCATACAAAACATGGCTCTGATCCAACTCCATAACGTCGGGCTGCGATTCAACGTGCGGCGATTCGGTCGAATCAGCCTCAAGGATTATCTGCTGCACGGAATGTTTCGCCGCAGCAAGAAACCGACGTTCGAGGTGCAAGCCCTCGACGGCATCAACCTGACCGTCGAGGAGGGCGAGCGGCTCGGGATCATCGGCTCCAACGGGGCGGGCAAAAGCACGATGCTGAAAGTGTTGGCCGACGTTTATCCGCCCACCAGCGGCCGCCGGCTCGTTCATGGACATATCAGTTCGCTGTTCGATATCGCCCTGGGCTTCGAGCACGATGCCAACGGCTGGGAGAACATCGAACTCCGCGGCTTTTTGCAGGGCGAAACGCCTCGCACCATCCGCGACAAGGTGAAACCCATCGCCGAGTTCAGCGAATTGGGCAAGTTTCTCGACATGCCTGTCCGCTATTATTCGGCGGGCATGTTGGTGCGGCTGGCTTTTTCGATCGCCACGGCCATCGAGCCGGAAATCCTCCTCATCGACGAAGTGTTGGCCGCCGGCGACATGGCCTTTCAAGACAAAGCCCGCGATCGCATGACGGCGTTAATGAACAAGGCGCGTGCCGTGATTGTCGTCAGTCATGATCTCGTTTCTCTGCCGCGTCTTTGCGACAAGGCAATTTGGCTCGATCACGGCCGCATACGGCTAAGCGGTTCGACCACGGAAGTCATTGCGGCGTATACCGAACAAGTTCAACATACGGAACAAGTTCAACATGACGAACAACGAAAGGCGGCGTGAAAAGAGGGACTAGAGGCTAGGGGCTAGAGACTAGATTTTTCATTTCTAGCCCCTAGCCCCTAGCCCCTAGCCCCTAATTATGCGGCTCCTCTACATTTCACCCATTTCCGCCGAAAGCTACGCCCAGCGGCCGCACTTCATGGTGCGTGACTTGCTCGATCGCGGCGTCTCGTCGGTGCTTTGGGTGAATCCGTATCCTTGCCGCTTGCCGCAATGGGCCGACCTTGGCCGCTCGACCGGTTTGCACAACCAAGGGACCTCGCTCGATCCCCGCGTCCGCGCGTTGAATGTTCGAGCGTTGCCCATCGAGCCGTTGCCGCTTGGAACGTGGTTGAATCGGCAACTGTTGTGGCGAGGCGTTTGGCGTGAAATCGAACCGTTCGCCGCATCGGACGAACCTTTGCTGGTCGGCGTCGGCCGGCCTTGCGCATTGGCTGTGGCGGCATTGCAGATGTTGCGGCCGGCGGCGAGTTTTTACGACGCGATGGACAATTTTCCGGAGTTTCACGGCGGTCTTTCCCGTCGTTCCATGCGTCGCTGCGAAGACGCCATTGGCGCGTCGGTTGACGTGGTCCTGGCTTCCTCGACGTTTTTGGCCGAGAAGTTTTCCAGCCGCGGCCGCCGTGTCGAGCAGGTGTTGAATGCGTGTTCTCTGCCAATCTCCCAGTCTCCCAGTCTCCAAGTCTCCAAGTCTCCGTTTCCCGTCCTTGGTTACGTCGGCTGTATTGGCCGGTGGTTCGATTGGCCGCTGGTGATTCGGCTAGCGAAAACGATGCCGCAGGCGCGGGTGGAACTGGTGGGGCCATGCGTGACGCCGCCCCCGGCCCGTGAAAAACTTCCGCCAAACGTGCAATTGTTGCCGGCGTGCAACCAGTCGGAAGCGTCGGCGCATTTGGCGCGGTTTTCGGCCGGGCTGATTCCGTTCCGGTTGAATGCGCTGACGGCCGGCGTCGATCCGATCAAGTATTACGAATATCGCGCGGCTGGATTGCCGGTGCTAAGCACCCGATTCGGCGAGATGTCGCTGCGCGGCAGCGGCGACGGCGTGTATTTTCTCGACGGCGTGAACGATTGGGCGTCGGTGGCGGCGGCGCTCGACCGGAAAAGCGATTCCGCCGCCGCGGCCCGATTCGCCCGCGAGAATAGTTGGGATTTCCGTTTTCGTCAAAGTCAATATTTTCAAACGTTGTTGCCGGCGTCACGGATTCGACGCGCGGCGTAATTTTGCAATGGACGGCACATGAATACGCTATTGCTAACGTCGCTGGCGGCCTTTGGGGCATCGCTGCTTTTGACGGCGGCGGTGCGATTTTGCGCGCGGCGATGGAACATCGTCGACCGGCCCGACGGCCGGCGCAAGTTGCATGGCCGGCCGGTGCCGCTCTGGGGCGGCATGGCCGTCTACGTCGCCACCCTGCTCGGCTTGCTGGTCGTTCATTGCTGCTTCCAACCCTCGCGCGAGTTCAATGAGCTTGCGTTGGCCTGGGCAGTCGCCGCAGGCTTCGTCTGCGCGGTCGGTTGCATCGACGACCGCTACAATCTTCCCGCCCGAATCAAATTGGCCCTGCAAATCGTTTCCGTGCTGCCGATCATCGCCCTGGGCTACAGCGTCGATCGCATCGTGGCGTTCGGCATTCCCATCGCACTCGGCTGGCTGGGCATTCCGCTGACGATCCTCTGGCTGGTCGGCTGCATCAACGCGTTGAATCTCATCGACGGCATGGACGGCCTTGCCTCGACCCTCGGCCTTTCCACCTTGCTGATGCTGGGCATTATCGCGGCCAATTTGGGCCACGCGCACGTGGCCGCCATCGCCATCGTCATGGCCGCCTCGCTGGCCGGCTTCCTCGTCTACAATCTGCCTCCGGCAAGCATTTTTCTCGGCGATTCCGGCAGCATGGTGATTGGATTGACCGTCGGTTTGCTGGGCATCCAAGGTTCGATGAAAACCTCGGCGACGCTCGCCGTCACCGCGCCGGTCGTGGTGATGACGTTGCCGCTGTTCGACATCGCGGCGGCCATCGTGCGGCGAAAACTGACCGGCCGGCGATTCGATTCGCCCGACCACTCGCACATTCACCATCGGCTGCTCGACCGCGGCTGGAGTCCTTGGCAAGTGCTATGTCTGCTCGGGGCATTGTGTTTGACGACCGGCGGCGCCGCCACGGCCGCCACGATTTTCCGCCGCGACGCCTTGGCCTGGATCGCCGCCACCAGCCTGGTCGTGCTGTTGATTCGTCTGCGGCTGTTCGGCCACGTCGAATTCGCCTTGGCCAAAAAGGCCGCCGGCGATTTTTTCCTTGCCCGCATGGAATCGTTCCGATGGCTTGCACGGCGATGGAACGGCAATTGGCATGCGATGATGCATGCGGAAGCGACGGATGCCGAGGCCGTGCGAATCTTGCAATTGGAACCGCAACTGCCTCGACCTGAAGAATGGGACGTTTTGCTCGATAACCTTCGAGCGTGGAACATCCGTCAAATGGAATTTTGCTCGAACTTCGGCCCGCGAGCGCGGCGAATTCGCTGGACGGACCCGGCGGCGCCCGGCGGCCGGCCATGCCATTGGTCGCTTGGCGTATCGCTGCCCGACCGCGATGGCTCGATTTGCGAGCTTCGCGTCGCCGCGGTCGATCCGCTCACGCAGCGGGAAGACCTCGTGGCGCTCACGTCGCTATTGACGTTGTTCGGTGCGCACTTTGCGAATCATGCCGAGAAGTTTTTCAGTTCCGCCATGGTTCTCAACTGGCCGGCCATTGTCGAAACGCTGCCCGATCACCGGCGCAGAGCGGCGTAGCAGAAGAGAGGGGCTAGAGACTAGGGACTAGGGACTAGAGTTTCCAGTCTCTAGCCCCTAACCCCTAGCCCCTAACCCCTAGCTCCTAGCCCCTATGTTTGACCTCGACATCGGCGTCATCTATACGCACGAACGCGAGTTGATGCCGCATTTGTTGGAAACGATGTCGGCCTCGGGCGGCGGCTTGCGCATGCGGCTCATCCTGATCGATAACGCCTCGTCGGACGGCGTCGAACCGTGGCGCGAATTTTTCCCCGAAACCTTGGTGCTGCGGAATAAAATCCGGCAACCTTCGTACGCCGCCAATCTGAACCGCATCCTCGACGCCTCGACCGCCCGCTACGTGCTGCTGATGAATACCGACATGTATTTTGACCCGAAGGAGCAATGCCTTGCCCGGATGGTCGCGCTGATGGACTCTCGGCCGCGTTGCGGATTGGCCGGCTGCCGGCTGTATCACGCCGACGGAACGGACGCCCTGGCGGCGCGGCGATTTCAGACGTTGCCGCTTATTTTGGCGCGGCGATGCGGCCTGGGGCGGTTGTTTCGTCGGACCGTCGAGCGGCATTTCTACGCCGAGCACTCGCCCAGCGAAACCTGGGCCTGCGATTGGGTCTCCGGCTGCTTTATGATGGTGCGCCGCG
>CAZWNM010000255.1:0-4719 GCA_964635765.1 uncultured Planctomycetaceae bacterium
CGTTGACTGTCCCTCAATGGTTTGATGTACAACCAAACCCACATTAACCCTGTCCGATGGGCAATTGTTCGACAAGGCCATTCTTTTTTGAGCTTTTTGCGAGACATTACATGACTACCATTCTCGTCACCGGCGGCGCGGGCTTCATCGGCGGCTGCTTCGTGCGCCAGTGCATCGGCGAACAAACGTGCCGCATCGTCAATTTCGACAAGCTCACCTACGCCGGAAATCTCGATTCGCTTCGGTCCGTCGAAAACGATCCGCGATACCGCTTCGTCCAGGGCGACATCACCGACCAAGCAGCCGTTGAGCAAGTTTTTGCCGAGGAGAAGCCGACGGGCGTCGTCCATTTCGCCGCCGAATCGCACGTCGATCGCTCGATCGACGGGCCGGCCGCATTCGTGCATACCAACGTGCTGGGCACGTTCGAAATGCTCGACGCCGCCCGGCGCTACACGGCCCGTTTGCCCGAGGCCCAGCGCGCGGCGTTCCGCTTCCTGCACGTTTCGACCGACGAGGTGTACGGTTCGCTGGGAGCGACCGGCCGCTTCACCGAAACCACGCCCTACGATCCCAGCTCGCCCTATTCCGCGTCGAAGGCGTCGTCCGATCACATCGCCCGGGCGTATTTTCGCACGTACGGCCTGCCGGTGGTCGTGACGAATTGCTCGAACAACTACGGCCCGTTCCAATTTCCCGAAAAACTGATCCCGCTGATGATCCTAAACGCCTTGGAAGGCAAGCCGCTTCCGGTGTACGGCGACGGTCAAAACGTGCGCGATTGGCTTTTCGTCGAGGACCATTGCCATGCGTTGTGGCAGGCGTTGACGCGCGGCCGGCCCGGCGAAACATACAACATCGGCGGCAATTGCGAACAGAAGAATCTCGACGTGGTGCAAACCATTTGCCGCATCGTCGATGAGCTTCGGCCCGGCTTGCCGCACGCGCCGTGTTCGTCGTTGATCAAGTTCGTGCGCGACCGGCCCGGCCACGATCGGCGTTACGCGATTGACGCAAGCAAGATTCGCCGCGAATTGGGCTGGCAGCCCGAGCACGATTTCACGTCGGGCATGCGTCGCACGGTCGAATGGTATCTGAACAATTCCGAGTGGATCGCCCGCGTCGCCAGCGGCGAATACCAACGCGAACGGCTGGGAGTGTTATAATGTCGCAATCAACCACTTGCTCCAAGGGCATCGTTTTGGCCGGCGGATCGGGCACGCGGCTCCATCCGATCACCAGGGCCGTCAGTAAACAACTGCTGCCGGTCTACGACAAGCCGATGATCTACTATCCGCTGTCCGTCCTCATGCTCGCCGGCATTCGAGACATTCTCTTGATTTCGACGCCGCACGACATCGCCGGCTACCAACGGCTTTTGGGCGATGGCCGTGGTCTCGGCATCTCGATTTCCTACGCCGTTCAGCCCGCCCCAAACGGACTCGCGCAGGCGTTCATCATCGGCCGCGAGTTCGTCGGCGCCGACCGCGTCACACTCATCTTGGGCGATAACATTTTCTACGGGCAGAATTTTCAGGCGAATTTGGAAACCGCCGCCGCGCGGCAAAAAGGCGCCACGAACTTCGCGTATCGCGTCCGCGATCCCGAGCGCTACGGCGTCGTCGAGCTGAACGCCGACGGCCGCGCCATTTCGCTCGAGGAGAAACCGAAACAGCCAAAATCGAATTACGCGGTGACGGGCTTGTATTTCTACGACAATCAAGTGCTCGACATCGCCGCCCATCAAAAGCCTTCCGCCCGCGGCGAATTGGAAATCACCGACGTGAATCGGACGTACATGGAGCGGGGGCAATTGTACGTCGAAATACTCGGCCGCGGCTTCGCCTGGCTCGACACCGGCACAGAAGCGTCGCTGCTTCAGGCGGGCGATTTCGTGCGAACCGTCGAGGATCGCCAGGGTCTGAAGATCGCCTGCCTGGAAGAAGTGGCGTTCCACAAGGGCTTCATCGACGCCGGGCAACTCGAAAAACTCGCCCGCGGCTACAACAACAGCTACGGCCGCTACTTGCTCGGGCTGCTGGTTGAGTGAGATCGACCGGCCGACCTTTTCTCGCCCGACCGAGCCGAACCCGCAAGCGACGCCCATGCTGCCCGCGACGTTGCCGTCGCCGCCAAGTCGTCACCCTCCGATGCCGGGCGACATCAGCAAGACATACTTCAAAAACATCCGCGTCAAGGTCTTTCCCAACTTCTATCCAAGGTCTTTCCCGACTTCTATCCGCGGAAATACAGGTATGCGCCGAGGATAAACGCCAGCACGATCGCCGAGGCCGATACCTCGCGCCAGTCCCAACTCGCACGTGTTCGATGCCGGTCGTCCTCGGTGGCGGTGCCAAACGTGAGGCTTTCGATATTCTTATATTCCGGCGCTTGGGTCATATAGCTGACCGCGACCATGACCACGGCCGAGATGATCGTGATCAACACGCTGAAGTATTGGAAATTGATGTTGTTGATAATCCAGAGAAACGAACCATGCGCGTAGCCGTTTTCAAACCCCGTGAGCCTCATGGTTACGGGAGTGTCGATTAACATTCGGAAAATGCCCAGGACGAATCCGCTCGTCATGGCGGCGAAGCAACCCTTGGCGTTAAGCCGTTTGAAAAATACGCCGAAGAAGAAAACGACAAAGATGGGCGGCGCCAAATAGCCTTGGACCGCTTGAAGGTATTCGTACAAACCATGCGCGCCTTTGATGACAGGAATCCACGCCAGCGCGATCAACACCATCACGGCGGTGGCGATGCGTCCCATGCGCACCAGTTCGTGTTGCGTGGCCTTGGGCTTCCACTTTTGGTAAAGGTCCACGGTAAAGAGCGTGGAACAGGCGTTGAACACGCCCGCCAATGAGCCCATCAGCGCCGAGAGCAAACCTGCCACGACGATCCCCCGCAATCCAGCCGGAAGCAGGTGCCGGACCATCAATGGAAACGCCCGCTGCGCTCCCTGGGAAACCAACTGGCCGTCGGCCGTGAAAAGTGCGGCGGTCAAACCGGGCACCTTGCCGCTCTTGGCCAATGCAAAGCAGATTAGCCCCGGAATGAGGAAAAGATAGACGGGAAAAAGTTTGAGAAAAGCGGCAAAGATGCTGCCGCGGCGGGCGACTTGCTCATTGGGAGCGCCGAGCGCCCGCTGCACAATGTACTGGTCGGTACACCAATACCACAGGCCGATCACCGGCGCGCAGATGGCCATGCCCAGCCAAGGAAAGTTGCCGTTGAAATACCACGCCTGCCGCACGATCTGGCCGGCCGTGTTTTTGTCGAGGACGGGCGCCCACGTTCCCTCGACGCCCGGCGGAATCAGCGGCTTCCACAGGTTGAACATATCGGAGCCGCAAAGCTGGCGCAGTTCCTGCCAGCCGCCCAACATGTGCAACCCATAGATCGTCAGCACCCCCGAGCCTGTGATAAGAACGATCGTTTGAACGGCGTCGTTGTAGGCCACGGCTCGCATGCCGCCGAGCGCCGTGTACAAACCGGTCAACACGATCACGAGCACAGAGCCAATCCAGAAGCTGTCGATTTCATATCCGGCGAGACTCAGTCGCAAGTCGGGCAGCAACGTGGAGAACACGATGCCGCCGGCAAAAATGCCGACCGCGATCTTCGACACGATGAAGGTGATTAAAGAGACCACGGAGAGCATGTAGCGCGAAACGGGCGAGAACCGACGCTCCAGAAACTCCGGCATCGTGAACACCAAGGATCGGGCGTAAAAGGGCACGAACACCCACGCCAGCACCAGCAGGCACCAGGCGTGCAACTCGTAATGCGCCATGGCCACGCCGTCTTTGGCTCCCGATCCGGCCAGTCCCACCACATGCTCCGAACCGATGTTCGAGGCGAAGATCGAGGCGCCAATGACCCACCAGCCAAGATTGCGGCCGGCTAGGAAATAATCGGCCGCCGTGTCCTTGCTTTTGCAAATGACCCGCCAAGCCACCCCCAACAGCAGGCTGAAATACGCAACAATCATCAGCCAATCGAGCATTTCCATTTGGCCACCTCGGAAGTCCTTGTGATTGTCTTGTTTCGACAGATATTAGCACAAAGCCTGGGCTAAGTCAGCTGATGGCCACGGAAACCGACTTCCAGAAAGCAGTGCGGAATCCGGCGCAGTTAAGTGATGAATCGGATGCACAATGAGCCGTGGCAACCGTCCGTGAGGGCTGGCAAGAAACGATATAAGCCATTGCGTAACAATGGCTTATACGAACGGTTGCAAAGATTTGCGAAACCTTGCGAAAATCATTAGCGGAGAGGACAGGATTCGAACCTGCGGGGCAGTTTCCCACCCACCGATTTAGCAAACCGGCGCTTTCGACCACTCAGCCACCTCTCCAAAGCCTTATACCGTAAAGGGTTGCGTTGCGTGCCGCCTCCGGCTTCACGTTTCTCACGCTGCCGCTGATGCCTACGTTTCGTCCGGGTGACGCCAACCTATTCTAGCCCATTTTAATCGAAAAAGCTCGGCTCGTAAAGTGGCTATCGACCGTCCGAATAAACCGTATCAAGATTTTCCGCGCACGCCCTACCCCCGACGACAATCTGCAATCCCATCGATGGCGCGCCGCCGAACGGCCGGGCGTTAGGTGGAGTTCAACGTCACCGTCTCGCGGTATTCCGGCACGCAAACGTTCCAGCCCAACGTGGAGCGAACAGTTTCGGCCAGCGAAAGCGCCGCCTCCGGTTCGCC
>CAZWNM010000256.1:0-4718 GCA_964635765.1 uncultured Planctomycetaceae bacterium
TTGCTGCGTTGGCTGCTGAGGATTGGCGAATTTTTCTACACGACGGCCGTGCGATGGCGCAATCGGCGATACGACCGACACCCGGCGGCCGCCGTGCATGTCGGCGTGCCGGTTGTCAGCGTGGGCAATCTGACGCTCGGCGGCACGGGCAAGACACCGACAGTGCAGTGGATTGCCCAATGGTTTCAAGATCGCGGCGTTGCGGCGGCTGTGGTCAGCCGGGGTTACGGGGCGACGGCCGGCGAGAAGAACGACGAGGCCCTCGAACTGCGGCAAATGTTGCCCGACGTGCCGCACGTGCAGAATCCCAACCGCGTGGCCGCCGCCCGCGAGGCGATTTCGGCGTTCGGCAGCCGCTTGATCGTGCTGGACGACGGATTCCAGCATCGCCGCATCGCCAGGGATTTGGACATCGTGTTGTTGGACGCCTTGGAACCATTCGGTTTCGAGCATGTGTTTCCGCGCGGCATGTTGCGCGAGCCGATCGAGGGCCTTCGACGCGCCGATGCGGTGATGCTCTCCCGCGCCAATCTGCTCGATCCGGCCCGGCGCAACGCGATTTGGCAAGTTGTTGAACGGTACGCGCCGAAGGCGATTCGGGCCGAAACGGTTCACGCCCCGCGGGCGCTGATTTCAGCCGACGGCCGCCAGGCGCCGCTCGACGCGATTCGCGGTCGGCGCGTGGCGGCGTTTTGCGGCATCGGCAACCCGGCAGGTTTTCGCCGCACGTTGGAAGCCTGCGGTTGCGAGGTCGCCGGCTTCTGGGAGTTTCCCGATCATCATCGTTACACGCCGGAAGATTTGAGCCACTTGGCGGCATGGTCGGCCGCGTTCGACATTTCGGCCATTGTCTGCACGTGCAAAGACCTCGTGAAATTGCCGATGGAGCAGCTTGGCGAGCGGCCGCTTTGGGGCGTGCAAATTCAGATCGCGTTTCTCGCCGGCCGCGAGGCGTTGGAAACGCGGCTGGCGCAACTCACCGCTGCTACTCGCGGATCATCACCAGCATCATCTTGAATCGCTCGACGGCCTTCACGGCGTGCGGCTTGCCGGCCGGTAAAATGACCATCTCTCCGGCGGCAAGTTGCAGAGGCTTTTGGGAAATCGTCACTTCGGCCCGGCCGTCGAGGATTTGCACCAAGGCGTCGAACGGCGCGGTGTGTTCGCTGAGTTCCTGCCCGGCGGCGAAGGCGAATAGGGTGATTGTGCCGGTCGGTTTTTGGATCAACGTCCGGCTGACGATCGTTCCGGCCTGATATTTCACCAATCCGGCCGCATCGACAACCTTGCCTAAAAGTTTTTTGTCGGTTGTTTGTGCTTTTGCGCTCATGCGACGGTTCCTTGATCAAAAAATGGTCAGTGCGCTCTGTGACAAGCGATTATGGCAATCGAAGCCGCAGTCGTCCCGGTTCGGCGGTGATAATTGCACCCGATGCAAGATCATTTCCATGTGCAGCGAGAACGTGTAGACAAATGACAGCTTGTTGGTTGGCTGCGATATTGACCAGTCGGAGAATACCACGGTGGGGCAACCCGCGCAACACGGCCAATTCGCCGAAATCTTTGTCCAACGTCACAAGCACTCGACCTTCAGCGTAGGCGATGGCAAGTATTTCTTCGTCGCCCGGATCGTTTGGCCAGTCGCCGGACCAAATGACATCATGTCCTGCCGCTTCCAACTCGGGGCGGCCTTTCCCCCAAACGCAACTATCCAAGAGAAGTTTCATCGTCCCGACTCGACCAACAGTGGCTCGATTCGTTCATGTCCCACGAGCCGTCGGGCGTACACGAGACATGCTCGCACGTCCTCCGCTTCGAGCCAAGAGTATCCCTCCAAAATCGTTTCGATGGTGTCGCCGGCGGCGAGCATTCCCAAAATATGCTCGACCGCCAACCGCCGACCGCGAATAATCGGCTTGCCGTCAAATATCCGTGGGTCCACGGTAATTCGTTCGAGGAGTTCTTGTTCGTTCATAACGCGACCTCAAAAGCAAAAAACGCTCTGCCGACAAAAATAGCCGCACAAAAACCGAGCAGTCTATTATAGCCGATTATCGGCGTGAGGGAATCACATTTTGTGCCGGGCGTGCGGCAATTTTATCCTGAGCGCAGCGAAGAATGACGGGGATTTTTGCGCACTTCACTCCAGACGCCTCATCAACTACGCCAGTGGGGCATGGGTCTATTTCGGGTTCATTGACCGAACATTGCGAAAAAGTCTATAATAGCCTGACCTTTGGCTCGTCCGAACACTTTCGTAACTCCGCGAGGATGCTATGAAGACGTACAGAATTGTATTCGAGGGTGGCTTTTTTTCTACTCTTTTTGGCCTGATTCTTTTTACCTTCATGTGTTTCAGTGTCATAGGATTGCCTCTTGCCATCGCCATACTCCCCACGATGTATCGGATTGTGGAAGATTCTGACATGTCCGTGGGTTAGCGGCTATATTGGGTGGCAGGCCGCGGGCCGGATCGGCTGGATTGACCGCGGGCTACAACTCGGAGATTTCCTGCGGACCCGCTATCCGAATTTTGATTCTGCACGCTAATTTGGCGTTTTCTTGTGAGCGACGCTATCTGCCAACCGCCGACGATTTTCGAGCGACATCGGGCGCGACGGCTGGCGATTTGGAATGGGGCCATTTGGGCCGTCGGCAACGGGCTGGCCTCCACCACGTTGGTTTTCTATTTGGCCGGCGAACTGCACGCCGAACAATTCGGCTTGGGCATCGGCTTGATTTTGGCCTCGCCGCACGTCGCCGGCCTGTTGCGGCTCGGCGCGCCGGCCATGATCGGCCGCTTGGCCGACCGCAAGCGATTTTGCCTGGCGGCGTTTTTCTTGAGCGCCCTGGTGCTTTTGGCATTGCCGTGCATCTGCTCGCCAGGCCTGCTGCCGTCGCCGGGCTGGTCGCTTGCAGCAATGATTTCGCTTTGGTGCCTGTATCACGTGCTGCAATATCTCGGCATGGTGGCGCTTTGGGCATGGCTGGCCGACATCGCCCCGACGCCGATTCGCGGGCGATATCTCGGCCGCCGGCAGCGGTGGATGGTGGCCGGAACCGCCGCGGCCGCGCTGGCTGCCGGATTTTTCGCTTGGGGGTGGCATGCCTGTTGGCCCGACGCCCCGCGATGGATTCCCTATGGCCTCATGGCCGAGTTGGGTGCGTGTTTCATGCTCGCCGCTTTGTCGCCGATGGCGTCGATGCCGGCGTGCGTCGGAAAAACCAGACACGTTGCAACCCAACGTAATAATGCCGCAAGTTGGAAAACGCCCTTCCGCGATGGCCGATTTCTCCGCCTGCTTCTGTTCGGCTGCTTGTTTTCGCTGGTCAACGGCGTCACGCAGTCGGCCCAAAATTACTATCCGCTCCACATCCTCGGCGTTTCGCTGTTTGTTTCGCTCGCGTTGCAAACCGGCATGAACTTGGGCCAATGTGGCGTCAGCCCTTGGCTTGGTCGCATGGCCGACCGACGCGGCAATCGGCCGGTCATGTTCGCCTGCCAGTGGTTGGTGGCGGCCGGAATGCTTTTTTACGCCGTGGCCACGCCGGCCCAATGGTGGTGGATCGTCGGCGCGTGGATTTTTTGGATCGCCTACGCCGGCCTCAACGTGTGTTTGCCGAATTTGACGCTGAAGCTGGCCTCGCCCGGCGCCGCCGCTTCGTACACGGCCGCTTTTCAAGCCGCTGGAGGGTTTTGCTATGCCGTCGGCTCGATCTTCGGCGGCGCGCTGGTCGATCGTTTTTCATCCGGCAGCCATGCGTGGCTCCTATTCTTTCCATGTCTTTTCCTATTTGGATGGTTCGCTCGAAGTGCCGTGGCGATGCTGATTCCGTGGATTGTCGAGCCAGCGAAACAAAAGCGAATCTGATGACGAAAAAAACACCACGGAGACACGGAGGACACAGAAGAGAAAAGGAATGCTGGGTAGAAAACGAGGAACAAGGGGGCAAATGGAGAGATGATTTGTAAAATGATCTATCCATGCAGTATGTTCTTGCTGAACTGCCTGACGTATCCCCTCCCCTGTTTCTCCGTTTTCTTCAATTCTTTCTTTTATCTATCTTCCTGTTCTTTCTCCGTGTCCTCTGTGCCTCCGTGGTGAATCTAACCTTGTGGCGGTAGTATTTCTTGGATCGCCCCGCTTGAGTTTTGCGGCGAAAAGCGGTAAAAGGGATGTAGAGAATGTTGAAGCACCGCTAATCGGAAGGGTTTTCGCCACGAGCAAATCGACGAAGAAAAAGACCGAAGACGCGGTCTTCTTGAACGACAAAATTATTTCGCAAAACCGAAAAGCCCGGTATAATTATATTGTGCTCGATTCGCTCGAGTGCGGTATCGCGCTGGTCGGAAGCGAGGTGAAGAGTCTGCGCACCGGCCGGGTGTCGCTCGATGAATCGTACGCAAAGATCAAGGGCGACGAGGTTTGGCTGGTCGGGTGCGATATTGCGGAATATACGGAAGCGAATCAGTTCAATCACAATCCGAAGCGGCCGCGGAAGCTGCTGATGCATCGCCGCGAGGTGAAGCGATTCGCCCATCGCGCCTATGAAAAGGGCCTCACGTTGGTGCCGTTGGAGATGCACTTCAAGCGTGGGTTCGCCAAGGTCGTGTTGGGCATCTGCCGCGGCAAGCAGCGCCACGACAAACGCGCGTCGATCAAAGATGCCGAGGTGAAACGCGACCTCCAGCGGGTGATGATGCGGCGAAAATAGAG
>CAZWNM010000257.1:0-4709 GCA_964635765.1 uncultured Planctomycetaceae bacterium
AGCGTTGATCCAAGCGATCACCGACCGCGTGATGGAAGCGATTGCGAAGAAATAGAGCGATTGGCCGCTCATTCTTGCGTCAGCGACAACAACGTCGGCGCATCTTGAGTCCGCAGCCGGTGAAAATCGCCAGCACGCCGACCACCGGGAACAGGCCGCCGCAAATCGACAGCAGGCCGAACACGATCAACAACGTCGAGCCGATCGGCCGCGCAACGCCGCTCAAACCGCCGCGTCGAATCCATCGGACGACGATCCACAACGCCAAGAGCGCGGCAATCGTCGCGCCAACTTGCGTCAGGCGTTGCAACAAGTTGTTCGACACGCATCGAGCGGTGATTTCCGTCTCGCCGCGCGGCGTGGTGAAGCAGAACAGCCGTCCGCGCGTCGGCAGTTCCACGTTGAGGCTCGTCAACCCCGCCGCCGGAAGATCGACCGCCGCGCCGGGTGGCGTCGGTCTGGCAAAGAAATCGCGTTCAGCGTTCTCCCGCAAATTTTCCCGCGACGCCTCGGTGCCTTTTTCTTTGAGTTGTATCAACTCGTCCAAATTCGCGTTGGTTATTGCTTCGGCTAGCTTGCCGCCATCTTGGCGAAACTGCGACCTTGGCTCTCTGGCCGTCGGCGCTGCCGACGGCGGCGCATTGGGCCTCGTCTGTGAACCGCCCCACTCGCGTGATGTTGCGGTGCCCGCAATCGTCACCGATGACGGGCGGTTTGCTGCGAAGTTGTTCCGATAGGAATTCTCCCATCCGCCTTGCGCAACCTTTTGTTTCACCTGCTGCAGTTGGGCTTGCTGCTCGGCCCGTCGCTGGTAACGCTGCTCGCCCGACTGCCGTGCTCCGAACATTTGGCGGTCCTTAGCCAATTCGAGTTTTTCTTCCTCTTCTTCCTGAATGATGAGTTTCGGCGTAACGCTCTGCGCGAAGGATTGCGAGGCTCTGCCCAAAGGCTGCGGTTTTCGGCTGCCGGCGACTTGGCGGGAAAACTGTTCGCCCAGCTCTTGGCCATTCACTTGCGCAGCGGAGGGATTTTGAAGACCTGCAAGACCAAGACGGCTATTGGCGTCGGAAGTTTTGCCGCTGAAGGCAAAGGATGATGGAAGTCCGGCATTGCCCATGCCGCCCATGCCGCCGCCTGCCGTCTCCTCTTCATCAATCAACTTATTCTGCACGAGCCAGCCGTCGTTGAAGCTCGACGTTTCGCCGCCAGCCGCCGGACCGTTGGCCGGCGCGTTCGCCGTGACGCCGTAGCGGTTCGCGGCGGAAAGCTCCACGACATTTTTCGCCAAGCCGTTTTTCTGGCTCTCGAACGCCAGGTTCAATTGCTTGCGGTTGTCGGCTTGGGCTTTCGCCGGCGATTGCTCTTGCCGCGCAAGCGATTCGGCCGTCTGCCGCCACTGTTCACCGTTGGCGGCCAATTCCGCTTGCAACGCCCCGTTCGACGCCACGTTCGACGACGCAATCGCCCTTTGGTACGCATCGGCCTGTTCTTTCTGCACCTTGATGTTGGCCGACGCGCGGGCCCGCGTCCACTTGTCGCCCTGCTGAAACGCCATCGCCGTTTGCGAAAGCTGCTTCGAGTTGTAATTGATGTAGCCGGCCAGCAGGTCGGCCTCCTCGTCCGTCTGCCGCATCGTGCCGCCGAAATAGAACCAACGATAATCGTCCGGCACGTACAGCCGAACTTGGCTCCGCTCGGGCGCGATGTTCAGCGAGCGGATCAACGGGAAATTGACCTCGCGGAGCGCCGCCGGCGTTGGCATCTTGCCGCCGTACTTCAGCACCACTTGGTAATCGGACTGGCCCGGCGCCGTTTTGATGATCGGGATGCGAACGTCGCGCGTCGCGGCCTTCGCGCCGGCGGCGGCGGGCGATTGCACCGGCTTGACCGGCTCGCCGGCCACGTAGGCCGTCCAAAGTTCCGCGCCCTCGGGCAGGCGGATTTCCAAAAATTGCTCTGTGGCGTTGTTCATGTTCAACACTTGGCTGGCGCGATATGCCCCGGCGGCATCGACGGCCAGCGTGGTTTCGGCCAGCCCGATTTCTGCCTTCACCGTCACAACGGTCGCTCGCGCACGGGCATGAAACGCCAGCCGAGGAATTTTAGCGTCCGTCGAAGCCACGTAGGCCATTGTCATTTCGCGGCCCAAGATGTTCGTCAGCCGCGTCCAATCTTTCTGCCGCGTGCCGAGTTGCTCCATGTCCCGCGATTTATCGGAATCGACCACGATTTCATCGCGGCCGACGTTTTCGATCGTCACATAGCGTCGCCCGATGCGGCCGAGTTCGACCGCCGGCATGGGCGCTTCGTGCGAGCCGGGTTTCAGCAGCCGGTCGTTTTCGATCAGCACGCGAAGCTGGCCCATTACCTCGTCTTGCAATTCGATTTTCACGCGAATCGGCGAATCCGGTTCCTTGCCGGCCCGTTCGATTGTCTTTTGCCGCAGCATCGGCACTTTGATTCGGCTCTCGGCCATTTCGGCGGGCAGCAGGAACGAGAACTCGCGGATGCCGGCGTTTTGGATGTTGAAATCGAGCAGGATCGTCTCTTCCAACGCTCGATCCGTCACGCGGACATTCGTGATCGTGTCGCACGCAACATCGGGATGCCGCGGAGTAAGCCGCAACGTGCCGGCATAATTGCCGTGCGACTGGCAACGCAAGGCAAGCCGAGTGATCGCCCGTTGCCCCGCGTCCATCCCGCGGAGGAATTGGCCCAGCGGCAGCAAATCGCAGTTTGGACCTAACTTGATCGCCTCGACATTGTAGGCGGGATCGGTCTGCACGATTAGCCCGAGTTCTTGTCGCAGTACGGGCTGGCCGTCGACATCAAGGGCTTCATATCGCGGCAGCAGCACTTCCAGCGACTTACCCTGCCATGAAACCTTGTTCGCAAGCCGCCCGCGAATGCCCACCGGCACGTCGTTTTGCCGGCCGACAGCCAAATAGACCGTCAGCAGCGGGCGATTGTCGAGCCGCGTCACCGCATATTGAAACTCGCCGGGCGCCGACACGTCATCGACGCGCAAATCGTCCGGCAAGTACGTCCGCAGCATATAGCCCTTACGGCCTTCCACGCAAAACACCATGCGAGTCTCGAACTTCAGCTCGTTCTCCGACACCTTGACGATCGTTTCCCCCCTGACCGTTGTTTGGGCAACGACCGGCGATGCCTCAAAGGCAAGCGTGAACGGAACCGAAGCGAACGGGTACGCCTCGAACGGGCGGATTTTCAGCGAACTTTCCCGCCCTCCGACCAATGCCGCGAGCCGCGAATCGTCACTGGGCAAGTCGGTGCGCGACACGCCCACGCGGTCCGTCGTCCGAAGGTCCAAAAGCGGGCTGCGGCGAATCGTCAACTGGCCGGTGTGCAACGCGGCGTCGGGCACGACTATTTGCGGAGCGGCGAACCGCGTCGACGACTCTTCCTTACGACCGGCTGTCTCCGCGCGCCACAGTCGCAAAATGAACTGCTCGTAATCTTTTGCCGGTTGCAACAACACGATTTCGACGGCCCGTCCGCGCTCGGTCTTTTGGAGTTCCCAGCCGCGCACGTTCTGGCCTTCGATTTTTTCGAGCAAGTAGCCGGCCGGCAAATCGACGCGGAACCGATCACGCTGGCTGCGGCGAAATTCGAGGCCGAGTTGCCACGCCAGCCGGAGCCCGTCTTCTTGCACGTCGAGCACGGCGGCGGAAACGGCCGTCAGGCTGCGATCGAATTGGCCCTCGGCCACGGCCGGACGCCATTGCAGTTGGATCGAGCCGCCTGGCCCCAAGGCCGTTTCAATTTTCTCGCCGGCCAAAGTCGTGTCGTACTTGCGGCGATCGGCCACGAGGCCCAAACGCAACTCGGTTTTCGGCGTCGGCACGACAATCGAAAGTTTCGCGGCCGGGGCCGATGGCAACACGCCTTGCACCACGCGCCAGCCGCCTTGCCGGACGAGTTTTAGGCGAACCGACAATTCGAGCTTGTGCCGGCCCTTGCCGGAAACGAAAAGCGAAACCGCCGCACGATCGACCGCCGCTTGCGGCACGGCCGTTTGAGCCAACTGCTCCACATGGTCTTGCAGATTCGCCGCCACGCGCAGTCGAGCCGGCTGGCCGTCAACTTCCGCGCCGGCCAACACGCCGCCGCCCAACGACAGCGGAATCTCGACGTAGCCGTCAGCCATAATGTCGATCTCGATCCGGCCGGTCAATCCCAAAAACTCCTCGCCTTCAAGCTGCGTCGCGTAGGTCGCGCCGGCCAACGCATACGGCGCTGGCGGGGTTCTTGGCTCGATCTTCTTATCGGGATACGCTCGATTCCATAGCTCCACGTACTTTTCGTATGGAAGCAGCAGCCGATCGGCGTCGCGGGCGATGTTTTTCCAATCGGGGTCATAGGGCAAAATAATCGCGTCGTCCGGCACGTGGACCGGCGGCGCGGGCTTGACGATCTGAATGACATAGGGCCGTCCATCCGACGCCGTGGTCGGATAGGGCGCATCCGTTTGCGCCTGTGCGGCCGTCGCCATGAGCAGGAGCAACACGGCGGCGGCGGACGCTGACGCCGCGCAATGCGGGCACAACCGGCGGCACCATCCGAACGCGCACCGAACGACGCCGGCGATCAAATAATATGGCGCCAAGAAGCTGGCCGCATAGAAAAGCATGTTGCACAGCCACGCGACTTCGATGCTGGCCGTGGGCCGCAGGATGAGCTGGGCG
>CAZWNM010000258.1:0-4704 GCA_964635765.1 uncultured Planctomycetaceae bacterium
TCTTGAAGGGAATTCTAATTGTCGCTCAAGGGAAAGAGTAGTTGTCGCCGAACACACGCGGGCGGATCGTGTAATTCCATTGAGGGCAGATGGCGTTACGGGCAAGATACCGAGAAGGGAGCGGTACGACACCTCGACGCTGTACACGCCCGCCGAAACTTTTCGATACAGTACACGTCGCCCTCTTGGGCTTGCTCGAAACCACCGGCCAGGATTGGCCGCAGTTTGGGAAACATGGGGATGATCCGCTCGCCCTTGGGGCTTTGCACAACAATCTTGTTTTGGTCCCAATGAGCATCACAAAAACTGAGCGATTTGGCTGTAGCTCCAGTGCGGCCGATCGGCCGCAAGCGCGATTCCACGGCTCGACTCTGCGATTTGACGGTTTTGACGATGCACTTTGGTTTCCTTCCCATCGATTTTGAGGCCGCTGGCATGTTACAACACACAAACGGTCCGAGCAACAACCTGGTGAGTGGTGCTGATATCCGTATTCCATTTGCTTGACAAAATTGGCTCGCCAAATCATAACATATCGAGAGGCAAAATCCCGGAAGCCCCAGCAATGTCGCCACGACGAAAGATTATGGTATTGGTTGAATCGTCTCGTGGCTACGGGCGGGGCCTGTTGCAGGGAATCGCGGCTTACGTGCGAGAGCATGGCCCGTGGACGATCCATAATCACGAACGACGGCTGTACGATGCCGCGCCAGAGTGGCTGAAACGCTGGCAGGGTGATGGTATCATTGCACGCATTGCCAACGGCCAGCTTGCGAGGCAGATTGCCCGACTGCATGTACCTACGGTGGACCTGCTTGGTTTGCACCGTATCAAGGGCGTCCCGGCCATCATCACCAACCACCAGGCCGTCTCCCGAATGGCCGCCGACCATCTCCTGTCGCGCGGGCTCCGTCACTTCGCCTTTTGCGGGTTTGGCGGAATCCATTTCAGCGAGAAGCGATCGCAGTACTTCGTGGAATACCTTGCCAAACAGGGGCGGCCGGTGAGCGTGTATGTCGACCCTATTCCGCCTCGAAAGACCAGCGTCTCGACGGGCGAAAGTGACAATTTGCTTCGAGCCGACGAGGTGGCGGCGTGGCTGAAATCGCTTCCCAAACCTGTGGGCCTGATGGCTGCTACGGATAACCTGGGGCATCAGTTGCTCAACGTGTGCGGCGAGTATGGAATAGCCGTGCCGGACGAGGTGTCGGTAATTGGCGTGGACAACGATGAGATGTTGTGTGAGTTGTGCGATCCGCCGTTGTCGAGCGTAGCCCTTAACCCGTGGAAGGTGGGTTATGAGGCGGCCGAACTGTTGGATCGGATGATCGGCGGCGCGACGTCGCCCCGGCAAAAGACTCTTGTCCCGCCGTTGGGAGTCGCCATGCGCCGATCGACGGACGTGGTAACGATTCTGGACGCGGATTTGGCCGCCGCGTTGCGGTTGATTCGCCAACACGCGTGCGATGGCATCCAGATCGAGGACGTGGTTCAGAAATTGCAGACTTCACGCAGCACATTAAAGCGGCGGTTCGCCGAGTACCTGCGCCGATCGCCTAAGGAAGAGATCCATCGTGTGCAGATCGAGCGAGTTATGCAATTGCTCAGCACGACCAAGCTTCCCCTGCTAAAGATTGCCGAACAAGCCGGTTTTCAGCACGTTGAGTCGATGTGCAAGCTGTTTAAGCGCAAGACCGGCCTAACGCCCGGGCAATATCGCAAGACATGGTCCGAAGGCGCTGGCCTGAACGGCTAGCGTATTCCCGATTTCCCCATGTGAGCTAAACCGTCAATTAGTTTGGCCCAAAAGGTCATTGCATTCGGCGTAGCACAGAGCATACTGGCGTGATGCAATTTGGGCGACCTTCGGCGCGCGCCGCTCTCGGCGGCGACGGCGGCTGGCAACAAGAGACGATCGTGCGTCCGAATTGGCAACCAAGTTGGACAACCCATGAGCACGTTGATCGGCATCTTGTTCGTCGTAATTGCCGGGCTAGGCACCGGAACCATCGCTTGGCCGATGAAGCTCATGCGGCGATTGAGTTTCGAGCACTACTGGTTCATCGGCATGTTCGTATCGCTGGTGCTAACGCCTTGGTTGGTCGTCGTGTGTTGCGTTCCAAGGCCAGCGGAGGTCTACGCCGAGGTCGGGTGGCGGCCGATCCTGCTGTGCAACATGTTTTCGATCGGTTGGGGAATCGCCAACGTGCTTTACGGCATCTGCGTGTTGCGAATCGGTGCAGCGCTGACCGGCGCCGTACTCTCGGGCTTGGGCGTCGCCGCCGGCGTAACACTACCGATGATGCTCAAAGGATCGGGCGTCTTTCGCAATGCGCCGGGGCCCGCCTCCAAGGTCGGGGTGATGATCCTCTTGGGCGTCGCAGTGATCTTGATTGGCGTGATCCTTTCGACGCGAGCGGGTTTTGGTCGCGATCGAGTTTTGCAACAAAACGGCGTTGCCAAACGGCATTCCGGCGGCTTTATGCTAGGCTTGGTCATGGCTGCGGTGGCCGGAATCCTCTCTTCCGGCCTCTCGTTGGGTTTCGTCTATACCTCCGATCCGATTATTACCGCCGTCACCGTGCGAGGTGGCGCGATGATGCCAGCCAACATGGCCGTATGGGCCATCGGACTCATCGGCGGTGCGGCCGTGAACCTCGGCTATCCGGCTTGGTTGATGACGAAAAACCACTCGTGGGGCAAACTATTTGCCTCGGGCGGTGATGTGACCCTGGCCGCAATCTTGGGGCTTCAATTCATTTTAGCCGTGGCGCTGATGGGCCAGGGGATGCTCCTGTTGGGCGTCGCGGGGGCTGCCGTCGGTTTTGGCATCCAGCAGACGCTGCAACTGTTGGGCAACCAAGCCGTTGGGTTTCTTAGCGGCGAATGGCGAGGAGTCGGCGGTCGGCCGCTACGTCAGATGATCTCGGCGATCCTCGTGCTGGTGGCCGCCGTTGTGATTCTCGCCTTTGGAAAGACCTTGATGCCATGATTACGCGAAACACTCTCCAAAAGACGTTGGCGACAGTGGGAAAGGAGACCTGCTGGCACGAATCGCCCGATGGCTCGCGCACATTGCTGCTGCCCTATGGAGGTCGCGTACTCGGGCTTTTTCCACCGGCCAGCCAACACAATTTCTATTGGGTAAATCCGGCCTTGAGCAAGGCGGCGGTGGCACGCGAACTGTTTGACGCAGAGGGTTGGCGAAACACGGGCGGCGATCGCACGTGGCTTGCGCCCGAGCTTGAAGTCTTCTTTCCCGATTATCCACGTTGCCAGACGCACGTCGAGCCTCCTGCCCTGGACGCGGCGGAATACACCGTCGATGCAAGGCCGGGTGAAGTGACGTTGACACGTGCAATAACGCTGTCCTTCTTCCGTGCCGGAAGGACGATAAGGCTCCGGTTGAGCAAACGGGTCGGTCCGGCGCTGAATCCCTTGCGTCATGAAAAAGCGGCAAAGAAACTGTTGACAAAAATCGAATATGCCGGCTACACACAGCGAACCCACGTTAAGCTCCTGGGGTCAAGTGCGAAGTCGCCCGTTCCGGTGGGGATTTGGAACCTGCTCCAACTTCCGCACGGCGGCGAAATAATCGTTCCGACCTACCGGCAGACGCAACCCCGCGTGCTTTTTGGCGATATTCCGGCAGATGCCTTGTCGGTCGAGGCCCGATGCGTCCGCTTTCGGGTGAATCTTCGCGGGGAACACAAGATCGCCGTTCGTGCGGCAGCATCCACGGGCCACGTCGGCTACGTGTGGAAGTCTGGACGCGATTGGTCGTTGGTCATTCGCAATTTCTTCGTCAATCCATCCGGCGAGTACGTTGACGTGCCCAAGGACAATCCGACGGACTATGGCTATGCAGTTCATGCGGTCAACGTGTTGAGCAGCCTGGGCGATTTCTGCGAGCTGGAATATCACGCGCCGGCGCTGGGGTGCAATCCTCAGTCGGTCGAAAGCACCGACGTCTCGCAAGTTTGGGCGTTTCGTGGTCCAAAGGCCGTGATCGGCAACGTGGCCGAGTTGCTGCTCGGCGTCAGTCCTTCGTGGCCCCAGGGGGTGGCAACATGAAGATTGTGAAGCTGGAAACTTTTCTCACCAACGCCGGATTGCGAAACTATCTGTTCGTTCGGCTGACGACTGACACCGGGCTAACCGGATTGGGCGAAGCCTCGTTGGAATGGCAGGAGAAAACGGTCGAAACCCTGATTCACGAATGGGTCGAGGACCGAATCTTGGGAGTCGATCCTCGCGACCACGATCAAATCATTGCCAACCTGATCCGCGACCAATACCAAGGCGGATCGACCGTGTTGACGGCGATCAGCGGCGTCGAGGTGGCTCTCTGGGACATTTTGGGCAAAGAATGCGGGCGGCCCGTCTATCAATTGCTCGGGGGACAGTCGCGCGACCGGTTGCCGTCGTATGCCAACGGTTGGTATGGCAACGCGCAGACGCCGGCCGAGTATGCCGCTCGCGCTTGCGAGGTGGTCGCCCACGGCTACCCAGCGATGAAGTTCGATCCCTTCGGTACGGCATGGAAGGATCTATCGCTGGAAGAAATGGAGTTGGCCGAAGCGCGCGTGGCGGCGGTGCGCAACGCGGTTGGACCCGAGGTGGAGATTTTTGTCGAGGTACACGGGCGGCTTTCGGGCCCGTCGGCCATTGCGATGGGCCAACGTTTGGAAAAGTATCGGCCCG
>CAZWNM010000259.1:0-4702 GCA_964635765.1 uncultured Planctomycetaceae bacterium
TGGCCGAAATCGGCGGCGCGGATGCCCTGGAAGCCCTACAAGATAGCGTCAAGGGACTTCCCGAGCATGAAGCTCGTGACATCCAGCAAGCGATCAACACGATCCAGCGCCGCATGGCCATGTCGCCGAAGAACGCGGCGTCGAAGCCGTGGCACGACGCGAAGCAAGCGACGCCGCACACCGCCAAAAGCCCGTCGGATACCGCCGCCGCCACTCCAGAGATGCGCACATGGCGCGACGCCTCGGGCAAGTTCGAGATCGAAGCCGCGTTGGTCAGCGTGAAGGACGACACGGTCGCGCTCAAGAAGAAGAACGGCCGCACGATCCACGTGCCGGTGAAGAAACTCAGCGCCGAAGACCAGAAGTTCCTCCAAGACCAGTCGCAAGCCGCCTTCGGCGCCGCCGGAACGGACGAGTAGAGTTTCGGCGAGCACCGACGTTTCGCCGGCGGCGACAACGTCAACTATCCGCAAGTGCCGTAGGGTGCGTGCTTGCACGCACCCTCAACTAATACGAATTTCAATTCAAACTTGCGCTGGTATTGCCCTCTCTATCTAATCATCCCCGATGGGATATTTTATGGCCCCGAGGGGGCCAAACTCGATAGCCCGGGGCATCGCCCTGGGTGTGTGTTCGATTAAAACCCACCGAAGGCCCAACGGGCCGCAACCGTCCTCGTGTTCGCGAGCGTAACGGCCCGTTGGGCCTTGTGAACATAATAAATCGAACGGTTTCCCAGGGCGATGCCCTGGGCTATCGAGTCAGGCCCCCGCGGGGCCGGCGGCATCGATTTCAATAGGCTGGTTTGGCCATTCGGACGAACCACCGCGCAAATCTGAATTGGAAACCATATAAACCATAACCTACCGGTCTGCCCCACAACCTCCGACATGAGAGTCAATATTTATCGCAGCTTGCCGGTCAGCCGCTGATACTTTCCGCGACGATGGGCAAACCGATCGGGGTTTTCGGATAGCACCGACGCCTCGTAGGCGGCGAAATTGCCCTCAAACCAGCGCGTGCGGCCGTCGCCTTCCATCACAAGCAGGTGCGTGCAGATGCGGTCGAGAAAAAAGCGATCGTGGCTGATGACCAGCGCGCAGCCGGAAAACTCGATGAGCGCTTGCTCCAAAACCCGCATCGTCGCCACGTCGAGATCGTTCGTCGGCTCGTCGAGGAGCAAGAGGTTTCCGCCTTGCCGCAACATTTTCGCCAAATGAATGCGGTTGCGCTCGCCGCCGGAACACGCGCCGACCTTCTTCTGTTGTTGCGAAGCACGAAAATTGAACCGCGCCACATAGGCCCGGGCGTTCACGGCCACCGTGCCTAGCTCGATGCGATCGGCCCCGCCGGTGATTTCATCGAACACGGTGTTTTCGTCGTTCAAGGCGTCACGATGTTGATCGACGTAGGAAAGCACCACGCTCGGACCAACCTCGATCTCGCCGGCGTCGGGCTTTTCCTGGCCGACGATCATCCGCATCAGCGTCGTCTTGCCCGTGCCGTTCGGGCCAATAATGCCGACCACCGCGCCGCGCGGCACGTTGAACGAACAATCGTCGAGCAGGCAAAGCGGCTGGCCTTCAGACTCGAAACTCTTCGAAACGCCCTTGAATTGCAGCACTTTTTCGCCCAAACGCGGGCCGGGCGCGATCTGAATGAACGTCTCGCCCGTCGCGTCGATCTGCTGCGCGGCCAGTTGCTCGTACGACTTCACCCGGGCTTCATTCTTCTGCAATCGGCCTTGATGCGACTTCTGAATCCACTCCAATTCGCGTTCGAGCGTTTTTTGCCGCTGCGTTTCGCGCTTTTCGATGAGCCGGAGCAACTCGGCCTTTTGGCGGAGCCATGACGAATAATTGCCCTCGAACGGCAGGCCGCGGCAGCCGTCGAGTTCTAAAATCCACTTGGTGATGTTGTCGAGAAAATAGCGGTCGTGCGTCACGATGATGACCGTGCCGGGATATTCGCGTAGCGTTTGTTCGAGCCACTGAATCGTTTCCGCGTCGAGATGGTTCGTCGGCTCGTCGAGGAGCAGAAGGTCGGGCTTTTCCAAAAGCGCCATGCCGAGCGCGACGCGGCGCCGCTCGCCGCCTGAAAGCCGACCGACCGGCGCGTCGTCGGGCGGCAGCACCAAGGCATCGCACGCGACGTCCATCATGCGGTCCAACTCCCAGCCGTTGCAGGCGTCGATCTGCTCCTGCAGCCGGCCCATCTCGTCCATGAGCTTGTCGAGATCGTCGTCGGGCTGCGGATCGGCCATGTTGGCGGCGATTTCGTTGAACCGCTCGATAAGCGATTGGATCGGCTTCATGGCGGTGAGCAGATTTTCGCGGACGGTTTTATCGAGGTCCAACGTCGGCTCCTGGGCCACGTATCGCACCCGCATTCCCTTGGCCAGATTGGCCGTGCCGTCGAAATCGCGGTCGATGCCGGCCATGATTTTCAGGAGGGTCGATTTTCCGGCGCCGTTTTCGCCGACCACGCCGATTTTCGCGCCGTGAAAGAACGACAGGGTAATATCGCGCAGCACCGCCTTTTCGCCAAAGGCTTTGCAGACGTCGCGCATCTCGAAAACAAACTGAGGAGGCATGGGAGGAACTAGGGGTCAAGGGCTAGTGGCCAGCGATCGGTTTCTTTCACTGACCACTGCCCACCAATGTTTTCAGAGCGAGGCATCCTATGCTACGCGGCAGTGATTTTCAAGAGGTGCGCGATGCGGCGATGCGAAGCGATGAGGAAGTGTCGCGCTTTGCAGCCGCGCGGCGGTCGCGCTTTGCGACCATATCGCCCGGCTTTATCGGCGGCGTGACGCGGCAACATCCATGTAACTCATGCTGCCGCAGGACATTGCGCTGCGACTTTCGCATTTTATTTCGTTCGGCACGTTGATTGCGTTGGTTAGCATCACGCGCGGATTGCGCCTATCTCGTTAAGGGCACAAAACTTGGCGTTGTCCGATTAAAATCAGAGAAGAACCACTGGTGAGCATTCAACATTATTTGACCACGACTGATGTTCTCCTGTTATATCCGGGGAAGTCGTTGAGGAGCCAGATTGATTTTTGGGCCTTACGGCATCCTAGCCGGAACGTGTTGGTGTCCTTTGAGCGTTCGTTGCCGAAAATTCGCAAGTTGTTGCGAGGCGCGAGTACGGCGCTAATCGACGCGACGGACGACCATGCGCAAGCGATTGATGCGTACTTGCAGGCTACCGCGCAACTCGGGGCCGGCGCCGTGATGGTATACACGGAGGTCATGCATGACAGTTTGGAGTTGTTTGTGCGAGGACGTGGCTCGGTGATGTTATTGGGGCCTTCGTTCGACGGACATTACATGAAGTTTTTGGAGCGTTTGCCGGAAAGAAAGAAGCTCGCGTCGGCGATGCGGATGCGTGCAAGGGGGCATTTGCTTTCGCCGAAAGTGTTCGATTAAACGTCGTTTTCAAAGTTTGAATGGCTTTTTCAGGAGAGGCTGCATTATGAATGCGCGTATTGCTTTAACCGCGGCGTTGGCGGTGCTTGTCATCGGCGTTGTTGCCTGGGCCGAGGAAGCCGGTTTTTTGCGAGGCGCCGTCGACGACCATTTTTATCTATTGAATTCGAGCGCCAAGCACGAGGGGCTTGTGGCGCCCGTATTGGAAGCCGATGTGCAGCCCGTCAGAAGCGGTTCGGCGCGTGGCGAACTGAAATCCAATTCCTCCGGGTATGCAACGTTTTCGACCGCAAGCGCCAACGACCACGTGTCAAAGCGGACTTCGGCGAATGTTGCCAGTTCGGGGATGAACGTTCCGCCGATGTGGATCGGAATCATGTGCGCCGGGGCCGGCATGGGATTGGTGGTGGTCGGAGCGGTGGCGTGGAAGCGTCGTCGCCCGTTCAGCCGCGACTGGATGACTGACGAAAGCGAGGGCCGGTTGTCGTATCGGCGTTGGGGCAGTGCCTCGGTTCACACGACCCTCGCGTCGAAGTTGATTCAGGCTCAAGATAATTCCGTGAAATCCCCGGCCGTCGTCGTCGAGCCTGAAGAGACTCGCAAATTGCGGCGTGCGGCGTAAGTTCGAGCGTTTTTTTATTCGTTATGTCCTAATTTTCACCGGCAAGAACCGGCTTTTCAAGAGAAGGTGGCTTGATTATGAAGGCAATTCTAAATCGATTGCATGGTTTGGGTGATGACGAATTGATGGAAATCAGCGCGGCAGTCGACGCGGAGTTGGATCGACGCGCGGAATGCGCCGAGGCTCCGGAGTCGGCTCGCCAGCGGGCCGTCGCCCGCAGCCAGAGCTATCGTCATAGCACCGGCGCGTCGGCCCCGCCGATTCGAGCCGTCGGCTTGCGTGACATCCGTCGAAATCGCGCCGCTTGAATTATTTCAGTAAGGTTTTTCGTGTGCGGGCTTGACGCAACACAACCAAAATGTCGAGGAAAGCCCCTTGATCTTTCTTCTCATAGCGGTTGGGTGGATTTCGCCTTGTGTTGGTGGTCAAGCGACTTTTTTCCAAGAGGGGATGAGGAAAAATGACTGTGATGAGCGTCGAAAAACGACCAGAAACAAGGCCGGTTTTATCTCTGGTCGGCTGTTGGGATGAAAATGCGGACGGCGCGGCGCGCGAAGAGCAATTCGACCAAAGGCCGCCGCACTTGCTGGATTTATTGACCTTTGCCTGGAAAATGAACCATGTGATGTAGCTATGCGTATAGTAA
>CAZWNM010000260.1:0-4675 GCA_964635765.1 uncultured Planctomycetaceae bacterium
GAAGCTGCATCGCTTGGAGGAGAACATCGGGGCAGTTTCGGTCGAACTCACGCCGGACGATCTGCGTGACATCGAAAACACCGCATCCAAGATTACGGTAACAGGGGCTCGGTATCCCGAAAAGCTAGAGCGAATGACCGGTCGCTGAGGTTCCGGCCGATTTTCCGTGTGGGCGCCGCACCACGCCGGGGAAGGCGTCGAGATCGAGCGGTTCGAAGAGACCGGCACGCCAACGCTCGACGCCGATCGCGCCCATCACGGCGTTGTCGGTGCAGAGTTTCAGAGGGGCGATGTGAAGCTCGATGTTGCGACGGGCCGATTCTTCCGTGATGCGCTGGCGGAATCGGGTGTTTGCCGCGACGCCGCCGCCGACGCACAAGGTGGATACGCCCGTCCGTTGCACGGCCGCCATCGCCTTGCCGACCAGAGAATCGACCACGGCTTCTTGAAAGCTGGCGGCCAGATCGGCCTTTTGTTGCGGTGTCAGACGCAGATCGGCCGGAATCGGATTTCCGGGCCCGGCGATGGCGTAGCGCACGGCGGTTTTCAGGCCGCTGAAACTGAACTCTAGGCGGTCGTCGTGCAAAAAAGCGCGTGGAAAAGCATGCGCCTTGGGGTTTCCTTCCGCGGCGGCGCGCTCAATCGAAGGGCCGCCGGGATACGGCAGACCGAGCATCGCGGCGACTTTATCGAACGCCTCGCCGGCAGCGTCGTCGATCGTTCCGCCGAGGAACTCGAAATCCAACGGGGTGCGGCAACGATACAAACTGCTGTGTCCGCCGCTGACGATCAGACCGACGCAAGGAAACACGTCGCGCCCGGCCGCCACGCGACAGGCGTAAATATGCGCCTGAAGATGATTCACGGCGATCAACGGAATCTGCTTGGCGACGCACAGTGTTTTGGCGGCAACCAAGCCGACCAGGAGCGAGCCGGCCAAGCCGGGCGTGTTGGCGATGGCCACGGCGTCGATGTCGTCGAGCGTGAGATTCGCTTTTTTGAGCGTTTCGTCGATAACCGGCAGAATGCGTTCGACATGCGCGCGAGACGCGATTTCCGGCACGACGCCGCCGAACCGCCGATGCAGGTTATCTTGCGAGGCGACGACCGACGCGAGCACGTCGAGCTTATCCGTAAGGATCGCCGCCGCCGTTTCGTCGCAGGTGGATTCGAGAGCGAGGAGGTGCATGAATCCGCGATATTCCGAAAGCATTGGAAGTGTTATTCAGCGGCAGTTTTAATCCAGCGAGCCGACGTGGGTGAAAGGATAACCAAGTGGTTTTGCAACTGCTCTTGACGATGTGACGCCAAGAACGGAAGCAGAACTTCAGCGATATTGCGAGCAAAGGGCGGATGGATTTTTACGCGAATCACGCCCAGATGGCGATCAAGCGGCAAAACAACCCAGTCGCCGAAATCTTTGTCGAGCGTGATGACAATTCTGGCTGTTTGCGAAGCTCTTTCCAAGATTTCGGCGTCATCCGCCCGAGCCTGTCCGATTTCACTCGCCCTGACAACATCATGGCCGTGTTCCCGCAGCATACCGGCGAGGTCGGCGTGAAGCATCTGGTCCAAATAGAGTCGCATTGCCATTTCAGACCGCCACCGGCACGATGTCGGTATGCTCGATGAATTGACTGGCGAACACCAGGACGGCGGCTATGTCTTCGCGGCTCAATTCGGGAAAACCACGCATGATGGATTCCCAGTTTTCTTCGGCCGCCAAGTGGTCGAGGACGACTGCAACGGGGATGCGGGTGCCGCGAACGACGGGACTGCCGTTGCAGACACGGGGGTTGATTTCAATTCGATCAAGCATTTGTGGCCTCCGTCATTAATTCTACCATGCCGAATCGGCGGTGAAAAGCCGGCAATCTTATCGCGCCTTCGCCAGTTCCGTGTTCAAGTATTTCAACGCCGCCTGCAACTGGCGATCGACGAACGGCGCCGACTTGCCTTTCGCCTCTTTTGCCGCGTCGGTTTTCTTTGTGCCATTTTTCGCGATGTCTTTTTTCACAACAACCGGCTTTTCACCGTCTTTTTTGGCCGACAATCGCAAAACGTCGCGATCGCGGCGGTCTTCAATCAACGCGAGCAATTCGGCGTCGTCTAACTCGATATCAAAACCCTTGTCGGGCATGACGCCCCACTCGTCGGTCGGCTTGGCGTCGGGAAATCGGTGAATGTTCTTGCCGTTCGGGCGACGGTACGCGGCGGTGGTGAGCTTCAGAATGCTACGGCCGTCCTCCAGTTCGATGACGTTCTGCACGCTGCCCTTGCCCCAGGTGCGCTCGCCGATGACGACCGCGCGGCCGTGGTCTTGCAAGCAGGCCGCCACGATTTCGCTGGCGCTGGCGCTGTAGCGATTCACCAACACGACCATCGAAAAGCCGGTGAACGTGCCCTCCTTGTGCGCATCCCAAATTCGCTCGGGACTGTTGCGGCCTTTCGTGCTGACGATTCTGCCCTCGGCGACGAAGAAATCGCTCACTTCGATGGCGGCGTTCAAAAGTCCGCCGGGATTGAACCGCAGGTCCAAAATCAGGCCGCGCATTTTTCCGGCCTGGAGCTTTTCGAGAATGGTCTTTAGCTTCGCGGCCGTGTCGGAACTGAACGCCGTGAGCCGCACGTAGCCGATGCGTTGCTTCGGATCGAACATGTACTCCCACGCGCCATCGGAGCCGCGCCGGTCGCCGAGCAGGGTTTCGAGATGGATTTTTTCGCGGGTGATTTTGATTTTTTCCGCAACGTCCTTGCCGGGGTGCCCGACGGTCAACGTCACGGACTCGCCGACGTTTCCTTGCAGCCTTTTGACGGCCTCGTCGCTGCTGATTCCATCGGTGCTTTTCCCGTCGATTTCGAGGATTCGATCGCCGGCCAAGATGCCGGCGCGGTAGGCGGGCGTGTCGAACATGGGGCTGAGGACTTTCAATTGCCCGTCATCGACGGCGATTTGGATGCCGATGCCGCCGAACTCGCCGGCCAAGTTCGTGCGAAACTCTTGCACTTCGTCCGCCCCCATGTAGCTGGAATAGGGATCGAGCTTGCCGAGCACGCCGCGAATGGCGGCCTCGATCATCTCGCGGCGATCGACTTCGGTGACGTAGTTGCGATCGACCTGGTCGAGCGCATCGACCAGGACTTTATAAAGCTCGTAATCGGATTCCCGCGATTTTTCTTTCGCCGGCGGATTTTGCTTTTGACTGGGAGCGGCCGGCTCGTCGGCCTTGGCCGGTTTGCCCGATTCAGCCGGTTCGGCCGCGACGGCGGAGCATGTCAACAGCATTCCACCAAACGCAAAAGCCGCGAACAGCCAACGGCGGGCGCACAGACTCATAAATAGGTACTCCAAATTAGAACGGGCGAACGGCATCGCCCGTTATTATAGCAACTTCCGCCGAATCAGAACACTCGCAAAAACTTGATCAGAATGATAGCCAACATGGCGACCAAGTAGACGCGGAGCGCGATCAGGGCGATTTTTACGGTACGTGTGGTTTGGATGCGAGGCATGGGAAACGAGGGGCTAGGGGCTAGGGACGAGGGGCTAGAGATTGGGGATCTGGGATACCGGCACTGGCGAAGCCAGTGGCACACTAGCTCCTAGTCCCTAGTCCCTAGCCCCTTCTCTTACGCTCTTGTCCGTGGCAAGAAACCTTTCATAATGTCGTTATAATGAATGACGCCGAGCAGACAATCCTTTTCGTTGACGACCGGAATCATGCGATAGTGGTATTTGGCGAATAGTTCGGCCAGATCGTCCTTGAGATCGTCCGATTCGGCGGCTACGACCGGCGCGGCCATCAGGTCACCGAGCGCGGCCGTGTCGGGCGCAAGCACCAACTCCCGCAAATCAACCACGCCCAGGAGCATTCGGTCCGGCTCGGCAACGATATAGATGTAGGAAATTTTATCGTGATCGAACTGCGACGTCCGCAGGATTCGCAAGGCTTCGCCGACGTTGGTTTCTTGCGACATCGTGACGCAATCGGCCGACATGAGCGACCTGGCGGTCACTTCCCGTTCCGAAAGAATCGCTTCGACCCGGCGCGCCTGTTCCTTGGACAATAAGGCGAGCAATTCCATCTTGTCGTCGTGCGGCAGGACGGAGAAAAGATCGACCAATTGGGGCGTCGACATTTCAGTCAAGATGTTTCGCGCGCGTTCCTGACGCAAATTGGCGATGATTTGACGCTGCGCGCGAGGCTCGGCCTCCATGAGCGTTTCGGCGGCCTTCTCGGAATCCAACAAGGAGAACACGGCCGTTTGCTCCTCGCCCGACAATTCTTCCAAGGCGTCGGCCAAGTCTTCGCTTGGCAACTCCTTGATTTGCGACCGGGTGATCGAAAGCGAGAGCGTGTCGCCGGCGGCGGCGTCTTCGAGCGAAAGCGGTTGGACATATCGCCACGAAATGAAACGGTCCTTGATGGAATGGAACCAGCCGAGCCCCCATTTTCGCAGGAAACCGTTGAAGGAAATATCGACGTGGATGACCAACATCCGGCCTTTCGATTCGAGCAAATGCACGTCGTTGACGACTTCGGTGCGACGGCCGTCCATGTCCAAGATGGTTTTTCCCATCAGATGTTCGTTGAGCAGAATCCAGCCGGGATGATCGACGAAGGGCGGATATTTTCCACCGCCGTCGGGCGGCTGCACGAAAACGGCGTCGGCG
>CAZWNM010000261.1:0-4657 GCA_964635765.1 uncultured Planctomycetaceae bacterium
CTATATCGGCTACGGCAGCGGTGCGTCTGGCGTGGTGAATGTCTCCGGAACCGGCTCGACGTGGACTAATGGGGGCCTTTACGTTGGCAACTCTGGCAGCGGGACACTGAACATTACTGGCGGTGGCGCGGTCAGTAGTGGTTTCGTCGGCTATGTCGGCAATTTGACAGGCTCGATTGGTGCAGTCACGGTGAATGGGCCCGGATCGACGTGGACCAACAGTTCGGACCTCTATGTTGGCAACTCTGGCAACGGGACGCTGAATATCACCAACCGCGCCGCCGTCACGGTCGGCGGCGCAACCTACGTCGCCAGCAACGCGGGTTCCACGGGAACCATCAATTTTGGTACCAATGGCGGAACGCTGACCACCAACTCATTGCTGGCATCGCCCAGTCAATTAACGGGTACAGGCACAGTCAATACCCACGGGTTGGTCAGCGATCTCGATCTGGTGTTCGACGCAACCCACGGCTTGACCCGGACCCTGACCCTGAACAGCCAGGGCGCCGGGCAGAACGTCACGGTGAACCTAACACAAAATTCCGGTGGCGCTCTCGGAGCGGGCTACATGGGAAACGGCTCTCTGACGATCCGAGACGGCATCGTGGTTAATTCCGGTTACGGGTATCTCGGTTATAGGGCCGGCTCGAATGGCGTGGCGACAGTCGATGGCGCCGGCTCAGCGTGGAACAACGCTTCGGACCTTTACGTCGGCCTTTACGGCGGCAATGGAACGCTGAACATCGCCAACGGCGGAAGTGTGTCGGTTGCCGGCGCGACTTGTGTCGCCTTCATCGGGGGAACGGGAACCATAAACTTTGGCCCGAACGGCGGAACGCTGGCGACCCAATCTCTTTATGCGTCGCCGACCCAATTGGCAGGCGCCGGAACGATCAATGCCCGGGGCTTGGTCAGCGATGTAGATTTGGTGTTTAATCCAACGCATGGATTGACTCGAACATTGACGTTCAACGGCCAAGGCCAAAATGTTGTCGTTAATCTTGACCTGAGCGGCTCCAGCGGCGTGGTCGGCGACCTTGGCGTGGGCTATCTCCGCAGTGGCTCACTTACCATTCAAGGTGGAATCGCAGTTGCGTCCACTGACGGCTTGATTGGGTATCAATCTGGCTCGACGGGCATAGCGACGGTCTCCGGGGCCGGCTCGACCTGGACCAACACCGGCATTCTTTGCGTCGGCTTTTCCGGCAACGGAACATTGAACATCACCAAGGGCGGCGTGGTCAGCGACACCAGTGGCTACATCGGCTTTAGTTCCGGCTCGTCGGGCGTGGTGACTGTGGACGGCACCGGCTCGATTTGGACTACTAACAGCGGCTTCCTTTTCGTTGGCGATCTCGGCAGCGGAACGCTCAACATTACCAATGGCGGCAGCGTCACGGCTTCGATCCTTACCATGCCCAACGGCGCGTCGCTCCTGGCAATGGATATCGGCCACGGCAGTTCGCTTATCGTCGGCGAGCTTATGAACATAAACGGCCTCGTGCGGCTTAGCGCGGACGCAAACGTCGCGGTGGGAACTTATACGCCTATCTCGGCCGGGTTTTGGCCAGGCAGCGGCTCGTACCAGGCGATCGGTGGAACGTGGAATGCAAACAGCCATCAGTTCAATGTTTCCGCCGCCGCTACCGGCACGGTTGGATCGCCTGTTACGTTCGACTTGGCGTCAACCCAGCGGGTTTTGTTTAGCGATAACACCGGCAAAAATGTCGTCGGCGCGAGTTTCGCCGCCACGACAACTTCCACCTCGATCGGTCTCACCGCCGCGGCGCTAAGCGACAGCGTTTCCGCCCTCCTGCAAACCACGGCGGGCGGCAATGAAACAATCTTGAGCGGCTGGACTTTCTCGACCACCGGTTACACCGTCAATTCGAGTAATCCTGCTTATCTTTCGCTCTTGATCGGCTCGGGCCAAACACTCGACAATTTGGACGTGTGGCATTTTGACGGAACCACTTGGACCGAATACGCCACGACCGATTTGAGCTACGACGGCTCCTACGCGAGTTTCACCGTCACCGGTTTCAGCGGCTACGCCATCACGGAGGCCGTGCCCGAGCCGGGAACGCTCGCTCTGCTCATCGCCGGTTTGCTCGGTCTTCTGGCGTACGCTTGGCGGAAGCGGCAAAACTAGTGGTCAGTGGCGTGTGGTCAGTGGCTAGTGAAATGCACCGGCGGAGCCAGTGGCACGCGGCAATCGGATTGACGAGATATTGGAGGATGCCTTATAATGAACCGTGGAGGATTCGCCATGCTCAGTTATGAGACATTGCTTGCCGATGCAAGTCTTTTGCCGGCCACCGACCGAATCCAATTGATCGAGGCCCTTTGGGATACGTTGCCCACCGATTCCGCGCCGCCACTTTCGGACGCGTGGCGCGATGCAATTCAACGGCGGTCGGCGGAATACGATTCCGGCTCGGTTGCAACGACGCCTTGGGAAAAGATTCGAGCGGACGCCCTGCGCCGCGCGGGAGCGAGGGAGTCGGATGCTGCCCGTTGATTTTCTCCCAGCCGCGCACCATGATTTTGATGAATCTTTCGATTGGTACGCGGAACGAAACCCACAGGCGGCGATGCAATTCGCAAATGCCGTCGATGCAGCATTGTCGATGATTGCGGCGAGTCCGCAACGATTTGCGGCCATTGACAATATTCATCGCGGGTGTTCGATCAACCACTTTCCTTTTCGCATCGTATATCGAGTCACGACGGATCGTATCGTGGTCGTAGCGGTTGCCCATGCAAAGCGGGAGCCTGGCTACTGGAAAAAACGAGTGTGAGACAGGCCGACAAAATTCATTCGGCCGTTGCCTCGCCAACACCACACTCCCAATGCGTGGGGTTGTCCGGTTTCCAATAATCTATCGAGGCAACCGATCTACAAACGTGGCAATCGAGGAGATAGGAAAATGGCTGGAATCAACGTGCAGTATCAGGGAAAATTGCGGTTCAAGGCCGCGAGGGAACCGGATGGGCAAGCTGTGTTGACCGATGTCGGCACGGAACACGGCGGAAAGGGCGAGTTTCTGTCACCGATCGAAATGTCGGTGGCCGCGCTGGCGAATTGCGCGTCGAGCATGTTGGCCGTCGTGGCCGAACGCAGCGGCGTCGATATTTCCGCCGCGAAAGCGACGGCCACGTTCGAGATGACCGGCAGTCCGACCCGCCGCCTGGGATCGGTTCAATTGACGTTCAAGCTGCCCGGCAGCGTGCCGGAAGCGGTGCGGCCGAAGCTGGAAGCCGCCGTGAAGGCGTGTCCGGTGAAAAACAGCATGCATCCCGACGTTCACATCGGGACCGAATTCATATACGGATAGCTGGGCCAGTGTCTAAGAATAACTTTGGAGTTTTGTGGGACAGCCGCCCTCGGCTGTCCTGAACAATTTCGCACAGCCGAGGGCGGCTGTGCCACAAGTTATTCTTGGACAACTGCTTTATTCAAAGCCCGGCAAGGTGAGTTGCAGCGGCGGATTCACCCGCTCTTGATACCGGCGTCGATAGCCGTCGCCGACGTGCAGCAGCACTTCGAGCGCGAGCAGATCGGCCCGATTCATGACGTGGCGCGTGCTGCGCGAGCCGAGTCCGTGCGAAAGCTCTTCCAAAACGTGCAGATGAAGCTGCAACGTTTGCCGAGCGGTCAGGCCGGCGACGACCAACATTTCGGCCAAATGCCGCAGTTCGTCGCCAAGGTTGCCGGCGCCCATGATGACGTAGGTTCGCAGCAATTCGCGGTAGTGGCCGATCAATTCGCAAGGCAGCGATTCGATCGGCAGCATTTCGGCGGCGTTTTGGCCCGGCGTTTTCAGGTCGAGGAGCAATTTCCGCTGTTCGCGCATCAGCAACACCGACTCGTCGTGCTCGCGATGCAAGCGATTCTGTTCGGCCAAAACCAGCCGCTGATTGTCGCCGATGAGTTGATGCCGCTGGACGACCCGAGCGATGACCCAAATCAGGTTTCGCGTGGTGGCCGTATGGACGCAAATGTAGCCGTCGGCGCCGACTTCGTAGCACAACGCGGCCATTTCCTGCTCGCTCTGGGTGCCGAGGACGACGATCGGCGTGTCGTCGCCGCCGGCTCGATAGCCTTCAATCATATCGAGGGCGTTGAACTCTTCCGATTCATGGCTGACTAGGACGGCGTCGAACACGTCATCCCGCAGCCGGGCCATGCCGGCCGACATGCCGACGGCCTCTTCCAAAAAAACCTTCGAGGCGCTATCGGCCGCGAACGCTTCGGCCAGCCAGCCGCCGGTACGACGCCGCGATGCGATATAAATCACCTTGATTTGCGGCGGCAGCCGTTGCCAAGCCGACGTTTTCGCCCGTGCCGACGACACCATTTCGGAGAGCGTTGCGATCATAACTCCACCCCAGTGGCCTATTTTAGCCTGGTGGGTGTTGCAAAAAACAAAAATCCGTGGTGCGGTACTCTACCCAGACTCGTCGGCTGGGTCAAGCTCGGATATAGTAGGCAATAGGACTGGGGGCTGGTCCATTTTTCGGCCGAAAGACGTATTTTGGGAATAAACGCTTGGCCGAAAACATGGACCTGTCCCCTTAACGCGGCAGAGGGGGACAGTCCCATTTTCGCTGACACGAAAATTGGGACAGTCCCCAGGCGAGCGGGAGAGCA
>CAZWNM010000262.1:0-4648 GCA_964635765.1 uncultured Planctomycetaceae bacterium
GCGGCTTTTTTCGTTCCACCTGAATGTTTCCACCGCTGTTGGATTCTTGCACAAACGCGGGCAGGGGATTAGGGATTGGCGATTAGGGATTAGAACACCACACCCACGTTTAGCGGGGGTGCGTCGCAATCGTTCCGCAAAAGTGTTACAATCATGCCAAAACTAGTGGCTAGTGGCTAGTGGTTAGTGGCTGGCGAAAAGCTGCCGGCAACTTTCTTCTAGCCACTAACCACTAGCCACTAACCATTAGTTCCCATGTCCTCCACCAACCGCTGGCTCGCCCTGGCCGACCGGGCGCTGGCCGATCAACCGCTGACGCCCGACGACGGCTTGGCCGTTTTGCAAAGCGACGACGCCGAAGTGCTCGATCTGCTGGCGGCGGCCTATCGCGTGCGATACCGCTGGTTCGGCAATCGCGTCACGTTGAACTTTCTGACCAACGCCAAAAGCGGATTGTGCAGCGAAGATTGCGGCTACTGTTCGCAATCGCGAGTGTCGAAAGCCGACATCCCACGCTATCCGCTCGTATCGGCGGCGAAAATTCTTGAGGACGCACGCATTGCCGCGGAAAAAAAGGCAAAAACCTACTGCGCGGTCATCTCCGGCCGCGCGCCCGACGACCGGGAACTCGACGCGCTTTGCAAAACCGTCGCCGAAATAAAAGCGGCCCACGGCCTGAAGATTTGCTTCTCCGTCGGCCTGCTGACGCTCGATCAGGCCAAACGTCTGAAGGCCGCCGGCGTCGATCGCATCAACCACAACCTCAACACCAGCGAGCGATTCTACCCGAAAATCTGCACCACGCATTCCTATCAAGACCGGCTCGCCACGCTCGAAATCGTCCGGCAGGCCGGCATGGAAATCTGCTCGGGCGGAATCGTCGGCATGGGCGAAGAGCCGGCCGACGTGGTGGAACTTGCCCTGCGGCTCGGCCGATTGAAGGCCGAAGCGGTGCCTGTCAATTTTCTGCTGCCGATACCTGGCATACTGTTGGAGGGGGTCGGCCGGCTGAATCCGCGTTATTGCCTGAAGGTATTAGCCATGTTTCGGCTGGCAAATCCACGCGGCGAGCTTCGGATAGCAGCCGGCCGGGAGGTGCATCTTGGCCCGTTGCAGCCGCTGGGGCTCTATGCGGCCAATTCGTTTTTTGTCGATGGCTACCTCACCGAGGGGGGCCAGCCGCCGGCGGAGGACTATCGTATGATCGAAGCCCTCGGCTTCACGATTGCGTAGCGTGCCCGATTGCCCGTTGACCGCAGCCGATGGTTTTGTCATAATGACGATCTTCGATCCATCGGTACAAGGAGTTTTAAGTGAGTTGCAGCGAACGCAAGCGTGAACTTCGTCGTCGTCGACATCGGAAGAAAAAGATGTCGGTTCTTTCTCGGAAGCTAGTCAAGGCCACCGTTTCGGAGCGAGCGATTATCGCCGACAAGCTCCGCGCCTTGACGCCCGGCGGCGAGACGATCATCGCCAATTGGGACGTTGAAAAAAAGCGCAAGTAATTTGCCTGCATGGCATATTTGCTCGGAACCGATGAGGCCGGCTACGGCCCGAATTTTGGGCCGCTGCTGATTTCCGCCACGCTCTGGGAAACGCCCGACGATGTCGGTGGCGAAGAGCTCTTCGGCCATCTCGGCCATGTCATCGCTTCCACGCTGCACGATGCCGGCTCGCGCATCGTCATGGCCGATTCCAAGGCGATTTATAGCCCCGATCGCGGATTAAAGCATTTGGAACGCGGGCTTTGGGCATCGCTCGGCCAGCTTGGACATCGGCCGAAAACGTGGCGCGACGTGTGGGCGGCCGTGGCGCCGGAAGCCCTTGCGGCCATGCCAAACATGCCGTGGTACGTCGATTACGACGCTCCGGCCCCGTCGGCCTGCAACGTTGCCGAGTTGGATCCGCTGGCCGAATCGCTTCAGGCCGGATTGGCTGCGGCAGGCGTGCGATTGCTGGCCGTCCGAAGCCGGGTCGTGTTCGCCGAGGAGTTCAATCGGCTGGTCGAGCAAAACGGCTCGAAGGGCCTCATGCTTTCGCGCGAAACGCTCGCCTTGGCCGCCTCGCTCATCAATGGGCTGCCATCGGGAAAAATCGCGTCGGTCTGCGACAAACACGGCGGCCGAAACCGCTACGGCCAACTGCTTTCCGAGCAATTTTCCGATTGGCTCGTCGAAGTTTACGACGAAGGAAGCCAGCGGAGCGTCTATCGGTTCGGGCCGCCGGAACGCCGCATCGAGTTCTGTTTTCGGGCTCGGGCGGAATCCTGCCTGCCGGTCGCGCTGGCGTCGATGGCGTCGAAGTATCTGCGCGAGCTGGCCATGCAGGCGTTCAACCGATTTTGGCTCGCCCGGGTTCCCCATTTGCAGCCGACGGCCGGCTATCCGCAAGACGCACGGCGGTTTCGAGCCGACATTGCCGAAACCCAAAAACGGCTGCGCATCGACGACGGGATTTTATGGCGGATGAAGTGAAATTTGGGAATTCCGCTGGCATTTTCCCTCGAATTTTGCGAGAATAGAGGGATAGGGCGATTCAGACGCTTTTCCGAACGAGAACCGGAACGAGAAGGAGCGGAATTATGGCTAAAGGTAACGACGGTCGGTTTTCCATAAACCATCCTCAGTGCCGTGTGCCACTGGCGTTGCCAGTGTCTCGCGCCACGGCACTGGCAGAGCCAGTGGCACCCCGCGATCGTTTTTCCATTAACCATCCTCAGTGTCGTGTGCCACTGGCTTTGCCAGTGTTCCACCACACGGCACTGGCAGAGCCAGTGGCACACTCCCAGTCTCCTAGTCTCCTAGTCTCCCGGTCTCGTTCCCCTCGCCCCTCCGGTTTCACGCTGGTGGAACTTTTGGTGGTGATTGGCATCATCTCGCTTTTGATGGCGCTTCTGCTTCCGGCCGTGAATGCCGCTCGACAAACCGCGCAGGTTACGAAGTGCGCGTTCCGAATGGGCGAACTCGGCAAAGCGATGATCGCTTACGACGTGGTGAAGCAGCACTTGCCCGGCTTTGCGAATACCGTTCATGGCCAAACGGTAGGTTGGCCTGTAACGTTACTGCCATACATCGGCCGCAACGATTTGTGGGAAGGCGGCACCACCACCGTCGTCAGCGACCCGGACTGTGGCTGGCGAATCGGCGGTACGGCGAGCAGCTACATCGACCTATATGTTTGCCCCAGCGATTATTCGCCTGTGACCAAAACGCCTTTGTCGTTTGCCGTAAGTCTCGGCAGCAGCACCGCCCTTGCGGACACCACCGGCGCCAGCGCCACGGGCTTGTTCCGCAATATTACCGTTTCGGCGGGATCGGCGACGAGAACCGTTTCCATAACGGATGTGAAATCGCGGTCGCAGCGGCCGATGATCGTTGAAAACGCTTGCACGAACGTATCGCCTGAGCGGCAATGGAACGCATGCGCGGATGCCTACGTGACGGCGGAGAGGTCTGGTTTCGTGTGGCCGCCAAGTGTTGCGGATCAAAGCCGGCTTCTCGTTGCCGCGACCAGCACCGATAGCACATGGTCGAATGGCACATTTGGTCCGACAGGATCGGGAGTAGGCTATTTCCCGCCGATCCACACCGGGGGAAGACTCAACGTCACATTTTGCGACGGCAGCGTGCGGACAATAACCCGGACCGATCCCGACAACGTCAACGATCCAGCGATGAGATGCAACAAATTTGATTGCACGCAACAACAGTGAACATGAAAAAACGAGCAACGTTGATTTTGGCGTTCGCGATGTCGCTAATGGCGGCCGGGCCGGCGTTGTCGGCGGAGAAAGATGCTACGGCGGGAAAAAAGGACGCGCCGGCAGTGGCGCAAAAGGTTTTGCTGCCGCCCGGCGATGGCCCCAAGCTGAAAGAGTTCCGCCGGCTGCACCGCGAGATGAACGAGGTGCTGGCGAAACTACGGGAGTTGCAAATCCGGTATCAAACGGCCGACCAGGACAAGCAGGCCGACATTCAGTCGGAATGGAAGGATGAAATCGCCAGGGGCGAGAAGATCGAGCCGAAATTGATCGCGGCGGCGGAAGCGGCTTATGCGGAAGCGCCGAACGCGAGCAAGCCGATCGCCGAATTTCTGCTGATGTTGTTGCACGAGAAGGTGGAAAACGACGAATACGAGCTTGCGGCGGAAATCGGGAAGCTGCTGATGGAGAATCATTGTCCGAGCAAGTCGCTGCCGAATTTGGCCGGCATCGCCGCGTTCGCGGTTTCCGATTTCGACGCGGCGGAAAAATACTTCGCCGAGGCGAAACGCCAAGACTACTACAAAACCGCCGCGAAAGACAACAAACTGGCCGATCGCGGTTTCGGCGCCATGCAGCAAGTGCCCTATTACAAGGAAATCTGGCCCCGAGAGGCGACGCTCCGAGAACACGAAGGCGAGGCGAAGGGCCTGCCGCGCGTGGTGCTGAAAACCACGAAGGGCGACATCGTTGTGGAACTATTCGAGAATCAAGCGCCGAACACCGTGGCGAATTTCATCAGCTTGGTGCAGTCGGGCTTCTATAAAGACACGCCGTTCCATCGCGTGATTCAGGGATTCATGGCCCAGGGCGGCGACCCGACGGGCACCGGCAGCGGCGGCCCCGGCTACACGATCCCGTGCGAATGCTACTTGTCGAACCATCGCG
>CAZWNM010000263.1:0-4628 GCA_964635765.1 uncultured Planctomycetaceae bacterium
AACGCGCCCGAAATGTCCTTCATAAAACCCCAACAGTGTGAATCACTACACTAGTGACAGCGAGCCACAGGGCGGCCGACGTCGGCAACTATCGCGTCGAATCGCTGAAGTCCGCGCTGCTGGCCTATGTGGCCGCGCAACAATTCGACAGGGCCGAAGAAGTCATCAACGTCTTGGAACAAAGTGGCGGAACCAGCCGCACGAAAATCGAGTGAGCCTCGGCCAGCAGTTCGAAGAATCGCCGAAGCGGTTCTGCGCGGATGGCAATCAGGCGGAGCCGGTCATGGCGGCTCGCGGTTTCACGTTTTTTTGAGCAGGCTTGCCTCGCGTCCCGACGCAGAGACCGGTTTTGACGTGTTCTATTGGGTGGCCGATGCATTCGCAAATGCGGGGGCAAGTCTGGACGCCGAAAGCGACAAGGTTTCATCGGAATCCGTCGTTTACTACGAAAAGGCCGTGAAAGTTTACCAAAGCGTCGTCGAAGAGTGCCGTGCCGACGCGAAATTTGCGCCGCGGCCGGGCATGGTCGAGACCATCCAGCTTCGCTTTGCCCGATGCCTGCGTCGTTTGGGAAAATACGAGGATGCCATTGCCGCGCTTTTGCCGGTGTCAAAAAACTCGCAATGCCTTGCTCGACGTGCAGCGGAAAGCCGCGTATACTGATCAGGCATGGGGCGTGGAGAAGCCCGAGAGCTTTGAGACGGCGATCTGCGGCAATCGCGGCGCCAGTCAGGCCGGCGGCCAAATAACCGCGAAAAAGGACATCCAGTAATTTTTCAGGAACCAAGGAGTGCGTTGTGAACAAGCGATCTTGTTTTTTTGCGTTGATTTTGCTCGGTGCGATTGCCGACGCCGGCATGGCGATTGACGTCATCCATACGAACAAGGGTGAGATTCTTGGCGCCATCGTCGCCACGGACACGCTCAAGGTCGACTGCCAAGTGTCACCGAGCCAAATCAAACACGTACCGGTCAACGAAATCCTTTCCATCGATTACGCGGGCGATATCCCTGACTGGAAAGCGGCTCGGCAGGATACGCTTGCCGGCCGGTATGCGAAAGCCCTGAAGAGGCTTGAAGGCAGCAAGAGAACGTCGGACCGGGCGGAGGTAAATCAAGATGTCGCCTTCTACAAAGCGCTCTGCGCCGCAAAACTCGCCCTCGGCGGCACTGGAGAGATCGACGAAGCCGGCAATTTGATGCGCGCTTTCGTCAACGACAATCCGACGAGCTATCACTTCTTCGAGGCCACGGAGACCATCGGCGACCTCTTGACGGCGAAGAAGTTGTACGCCAAGGCCGCGGAATACTACCGCCAGCTTGAAAAAGCCCCTTGGCCCGACTACAAAATGCGGGCGGGCGTCGCCATCGGCCGCTCGCTCCTGCAGCAAGGCAAGCTTTCAGAAGCCAGCGCCGCCTTCGATCAAGTCATGGCGATCGAAAGCGACGACAACTTGGCGAAAATCCAAAAGATAGCGGCGTATCTCGGCAAGGCCGATGTTCTGATCGCCGCGAAGAAGCCGATGGAAGCCGCGAAGCTCATCGAAACGTTCCTGGAGAAGGCAACGGCCGAGAATTCGCCGTCGCAAAACAGCGCTTCCGGCGACAAGGACGGCGCCGCCGCGAAAGGCATCCTTGAAAACGCGCCGTTGATGGCTAAGGCGTACAACATTCGCGGCACGGCCGAACGCCAGGCCGGCCACAACAAAGCGGCCGTTTTGGCGTTTCTCCACGTCGATCTATTGTATTCCGCCGTGCCCGACGCTCACGCCGAGGCCCTGGCCAATCTGATTGATCTTTGGGGTGAATTGCACAAGCCCGATCGCGCCGATGCCGCCCGAAAAACGCTGAAGGAAAAGTATCCGCAGAGCCGGTGGTGCAAAGACGGCAAATAACGCTCCGCAAGACAGAGGACGCCATGCCCCGCAAAACTGCGGAACATGGCGTCCAATAAAAAACACCCTGTCGGTGTTTCGGGGAACCCTAATTCCGATCCCCGTGTTCCGACTTCACGATGCTTCGCAACAGGCCCAAAATCTCCGCCTGCTGTTTCTCCAACGAAGCCACGCGGGCTTCCAGGGAACGGCCGCCGGCCGGCGCCGTCACGGCTACACCAACGCTGCTGCTTACTAACGGCTTCTTGTATTCCGGCTTCTTGCCGTCCGCCAGTTTGTAGCCCTTGGCTTCCGGCTTCTTGCTGTCCGCCTGCTTGCAGCCCTTGGCCGCTGGCGTCTTGATGTCCGCCTGCTTGCAGCACTTGGCTTCCGGCTTCTTGCATTCCGGCTTCTTGAAGTCGGGCCGCACGGCCGCCTTGTCAAAACCGTGGCGGGGGGAAACGGAGGCTGTCGCCCGATCCGCCGGACGTGCATGATGCCCTTCGCCGAACTCATGGCCGTCACGCTGCCACGGCCGGCTTTCGCCGTACTCGCGGTAGTCGTTCCGCCAAGAATGACTCTCGGCGAACTCATGGCCTTCATGACGCCACGGCTGACCTTGGCCGCACCCGTGGTGCTTGTGATGCATTCCGTGGCCTTGGCCGTGCCCGTGGTGCTTGTGATGCATTCCGTGGCCTTGGCCGTATCCGCGGTGCTTGTGATGCATTCCGTGGCCTTGGGCAACATCCCAACCGCCATGACGCTTGCCGCCGTCAAAGTGCTTGCCGGCGAACTGCTGGTAACGATCGCCGCTCGGACGATTGGCCGTCTCGTTCTGCCATTGCGCGGCAAAAGAATTATGGAGTTGACGCATACCAACAACAAACTCTTGGAAGCTCAACACGCCGTCATGGTTGGTGTCCAAGCGATCGAAAATCGCCCGGCCAAAGCCATCCGACTTTGCACCATCCTGGTTGCCCAGATTGGCATGTTCGTGACGTCCCGCGAACTTGCCCGCATCGAACTTGCCGTCCGGCCGTGCCGGGAACGCCTTTTTGGGAGCCGATCGATCCGCCTTCGCATCCGGACGAGGGCGATCGGGGCGACCCGAATCTTGTGCCGTCAACAATTGCGGCAACACGACGACCGCAAGGGCCGCCAAAAAACTTACGATGACCTTTCGCATACGTATCTCCTTGAGGAAATAGAAGGGGGAAAAAGAGGCATTCCGTAACGGCCAGCGGGTGCCAGGGCCACGCTTGTCGTGGGCATGGCGCCTGCCCATCGGCGAGCCGCACCAGCTCGCTCACCTCTATGTAAACCCAAGAACGAGTCGAAAGTTTCGCGGCAATTGTGCAACAGATGAAAAACAACCCGATGTGGGGGGTGTCGCGACAAAGCAACCTTGCCCAGTCTTCAGAGGCCGCCTAAAGTCTCGAATTTTGCAAACAGCATCAGGACTGCTTGGAAAAATATTTTTTTGCGACGAATGAACGCTTGGCCGTGGAGGTTCGTATACTTGGATAGCGAGCGCCAGATGTCTCAGGGAAACCGAGAGCCGGGCGAAAAACTGGGATTGGCTGCGGCGTGGAGACGGTGCATAATAGGTATATTCGCCATTACCCCGATGGCACGCAGAACTCATGGAGGAGTTGTGTTCGATACGGCCGGTTGCGTCGAACGCCGACTTGTCGGCTTTTGAGCGACGTGACGTTGACGAAAAACATCCGATGATTCCATGCGGCATCATTGGGCAAGAAATTGGGTCGTTACATTTGTTATAGGGCGCGTTAGTGCGCTTTACCACTACCAGCAGGATGCTGAACAATTGGTTGAATTCTCGCCGAAATAAGGGCCGATGAGACGGATGCCAGTTGTCACTTAGGAGAAGAAGCAATGCATATTTACGGACCAAGTCAGTTACATGGTTCCCAGTCCATCGGCGCGCCGCACGGCGTACGTGCTCCGCAACCGACGGCCCGGCCCGACGCGGCTCGGATTGCCGACGAAGTTGACATTTCCGAAGCCGCGCGCTTTGCGGAACAAGTTCAGCAAATGCCCGGCATTCGGGAAGACCGGGTCGAAGCGGTTCGTTTGCAAATCGCCGAGGGCACGTATGAGACCAGCGATCGGCTCAACACGGCGATCGAGCGATTGCTCGACGAGATCGGCTAGCCGATCTGTTGAGAAAGAGCGATGCCCGTTTGCGCCTTGCACGTGCACGGGAAAGGAAGAATGCGACGTTTTTCAATGGCAAGACGCCGCTATTCTAACCCGTGTGAAGCGTGCGTCGCAGTGTTCTGTCAGGGCGGCAGTCGTTCTGCCGCCCTTTTTTAATGCGCCGACGAGCTTTGCCGCGCAAGATTGCGGAATGTGCCGTGGAGAAAAACAACAAGCCAAAAGAATCGGCGAGTGGACGCGAATCCGTTTTGGCAACCGTAATCTTCGCCAATAACCGCCAATGAAAATGATCAGCGATGATCGGCGTTTATCAGCGGTTTCTTTTCCGCTTCCTTCCGGTGGTTCTTCTCCGTGTTTCCGTGCCTCGGCAGTGAGTCTCGCGGTTCCCATTTTCACGTGCCGAACTCCGGCCTGCGGCGGCCGAGCTGGCTTTGCAGCCGCTGCACGATCGAACTATGCATCTGGCTCACGCGGCTCTCCGAAAGATTCAACGTCGCGCCGATCTCCTTCATCGTGAACTCCTCGTAATAATAGAGGATGATGATCAGCCGCTCGTTGCGATTGAGCCCCTTG
>CAZWNM010000264.1:0-4584 GCA_964635765.1 uncultured Planctomycetaceae bacterium
TCGGTGCTTTGCAACGTGATGCCGCGCGGCCGAGCGAACGCCTGCACCCGCTTGGCCGTCCGTTCGATGCGGTCGAGCGCCTCGCCCATCAGTTGGACGTATTCTGTCAAGTGTTCGTCGTCTTTCACCCGCTGGCCGATGCGTCGCAGGCAATTTTGCACGCCGTCGAGCGGATTGGCGATTTGATGGGCGATGCCGGCCACGAGTTGGCCGATGCCGAGCATTTTTTCCTTCTGGCGGATTTCGGCATGGGCGCGATCGACGTAGCGGCGGATCGACGTGGTGAAATACGTCGCCGTCCAGATCGCGCTGGCGAAGGCCACGAAAATGCCGAGCATATCAAGCCCGTCGGGCAACGGCATTTCGCCGGCGGCGAACTCGGCGGGAAATCGTAGCGGATGCGACGGAATCCACCGCAAATAGAGCAGCAGCATGACGCCGCCGACCAACACGGTCGCAAGCGCAGCGACGCAATACGGCATTCGGCCTCGCAAATACATGCCGGCGATGATGATGTGAAACACGTAGTAGAACAAAAACGGATTCCGCGGCAGGCCGGCGTAATAGAGCAGCAGCGTCAGGGCGATCAGGTCGAGCGTGATTTGCAGGAAGATGTTTCGATCGACGTTGCCCTCGCCTGCCCACGTGCGGCGTTGCGTTAGATGGAACAGCACATTATACCCGGCCATGGCGACGGCGACGGCGTAGAGCGGCGTCGGATTGGCGACGATGCCCAAGGCGGTCGAGGTGAGCCAAACCACCACGACGACGGCTGCGCAGGCGAACCATCGCAACGACACGAGCCATCGAGCACCTTCGGGCGGAAGTTTCATGGGATTAGCGATTGAAGTTTTGGAAATCTTGGCCGGCGCATGGCGATTTTACCACAAATCGGAATGTTTGCGTAGTCGGGCCACGTTTTCCAAAATCGTCACCGCGGAATTTTTATGTCGCCGACCAGCTTGCTGAAATAGCCGGGCGTATCGGCCGAAAAAACGAGCCGCTCGCCGCTTGCGGGATGTTGGAAGGAAATCTCGCGGGCGTGCAACGCAAGATGCGCAAAGGATTCGTTTCCTCGGCCGTATTTTTTGTCGCCGACAATCGGATGCCCGATGCCGGCGAGATGCACTCGGATTTGGTTTTTTCTGCCCGTCAGCAAATCCACTTCCAGCAAGGCAAAATCCTTCGTCTGTTTGAGCACTCTGTACGCCGTGCGCGACAATTTTCCCTTCGTGGGATCGGACGTGGAATAGACGACGTGGGCCTTGTTCTCGGCCAGGTAGGTCGTGATGGTATCCGCGTTTTTCGGGCATTTGCCATGAACGACGGCGAGATACTTCTTGTCGGTCTCTGGCCACTCGGCTTGCAACTGGAGTTTCGCCTTCTCGTTTTTGGCCACCAGCAGCACGCCCGAAGTATCTCGGTCGAGCCGATGGACGATGAAGACGCGATTCCGGGATTTGTCGCTGCCCTTTCGGACATAATCGGTCAGAATGAAATAGGCGGTGCGCGACTTGTCCGAATCGGTGCCGACGGTCAGAAGTCCCGCCGGCTTATCCACGACGAGGATATCTCGGTCCTCGTAAAGAATGACGAGACCTCTCGCCAGATGCCGGTTGTCGGGCGTGGATTTTTTGCGCACAACGATTCCCTTGCCGGATATTGGATATTGTCTGCCGGATAGTGTCGAATTTCATGCCGACACGGGCTCGTCCTTGATGTACGCGGCGCCTTGAAACAAAGCGATCAACACGCCGGCGTCGTCGGTCACTCGCACCGTGCAGGTGGAAATGCGCCGGCTGCGCGAAACCTCTGTCGCTTCGGCCCACAATGTGCCGGATCGTGTCGCTTTCAAGAACGAGAGATTCGTGTTGAGGCCGACCGCCACTTGGCCGGCGGAATTGCTGGCCACGGCAAAGGCGAAATCGGCCAGGGTGAAAATCGCCCCGCCTTGAACGACGCCGACGCCATTCAGGTGCCGAGCTTCGACGTTCAATTGGGCTTTGGCGTAGCCGAGCCGCAGTTCGACAAGCACAATGCCGCTTGTCGCCGCGAACTGGTCTTTTTCGAGGCACAATCGCACGGTCTCAAGGTCTGATGACATCGACAAACGCCTCTCCCCGCCTGGGTCGCCGTCCGCGCGATCGGGCAAAAAACAACAAATCAAGATATATTTCTATGGAATTATCGTGTTGGCAAAGCAACCTTCGTGCCGGCACCGGCCCGTTTCGGCGGCCCGAGCCTCGCGCACAAGCCCTTGGCCGGCGGTCGGGTGGCGTCGCCGCCAAGCCCAATCCTCCGCGCAAGCCACCGATGAGTGTAGCGTGTTTGTTCCAATTAGACAAGCCTCTCCGACGCGAGGTGTTGCCGCGTTTTTCTGTGAAATTGGGTGACCATGAGCGACACACTCTTAGAACACCACCCGTCGGCGGAGACGGTTGCTTCGCAGAAGTTTTTTACCTATAATTTATTAGTTGGAAAATCGTTCGCGATCGCATAACTTGATCCCACTACGTGAGGGTCATTGAAAAAGGAGTGTGTGCCATGAAGAATTTACTCGTTGCCGTTGTGGCATTGCTACTGCTCGGTTCGACAGCATACGGACGCTGGTATGTCGGTTCGACGGTCGCCTACCCGCACTATGCCGCGACGCCCGTTTATACATATCCCGCGCCGGTCGTTGTGGCGCCGCGAGTAGTCTACTCGCCGTACGTGGCTGGGCCCGCGGTGGTCCCCGCGCCGGTGGTTGTTAGCCGTCCGGCAATCGTCGGCCCAACCGGCAGGGTTTACATCGTCGGGCGCCCCGTGCGGAACGTGGTTCGGGCCGTGTTGCCCTAGCCGGCCTTGAAAAAACTTAAAAAAAAGCGGTCGGGTGCGTCGTGTCGAGAGTTCACCTGCGCACACCGGTAGGAGAGCGGGCGGGTGGATGTTATGCCGCGTGGGCAACCGCACTCAGTTGCCCACTACTTCAACACCTCGGCAAAGAACGCCTTCATCGCCTCCCATGATCGCCGGTCTGCCTGGGCGTCGTACGCCACGCCTCGCGATTTGTCGTGGCCCGACGCGGGATTCGTGAAACCATGGACGGCGCCGCCGTAAATCACCAACTGCCAATCCACGCCCGCGGCCCGCATCTCGTCCTCGAAGGCATCCACGTCCTTGCGGGGCACATGGGGATCGTCGCCGCCGTGGAGGACCAAAACCTTGCAGCGGATGTTTTTGGCTTCGGCCGAAGTCGGCGTATCCAAACCGCCGTGAAAGCTCACCACACCCGCGATGTCGGCTCCGCTGCGGGCGAGTTCCAACACGCAGGTGCCGCCGAAACAATAACCGATCGCCGCCACCCGCTTGCGATCGCACATGGGGTTGCCGCGTAGCACATCCAAACCCGCCTGCACCCGTGCCCGCATGAGCCGGCGATCCTTCTTATAAATGCCGGACTGCGTCGCAGCCTCCTCAGGCGTCTTGGGACGAATGCCTTTGCCGTAAATGTCCACGGCAAAGGCGACGTAGCCCATCTCAGCTAACTTTCGGGCTCGCGCCTTGGCGTATTCACCCAAGCCAGTCCATTCATGGACGACCAATACGCCCGGCCGTTGGCCCTGGACGGCGTCGTCCCACGCCAGATAACCTTCAAGGGCAGTATTCCCCTGCCTGTATTCCACCACCTTCGTCCGCACGGCGGCATTGGCCGCATGAACGCCGATCAACATGGCGACCCCCAAAGCAAGAATCCGCATGGTAACCTCCGTAAATTGATGGTTCGCAGTCTGGACGACGGTAATTATACGCACGGACGGAGATGCGGGAAATCCAGCGCACTACTGCATCAGACAATCCGTGGGGGCTGCTTGCCATCCGTGGGCCAGCCTGTGTAAATTGATAGGTATTCGCCTTCTGAACTGCGCCGACGACGCGACAGCAGCGATTAACCGAGGGGATGATGCCCTAAGCAAGAAGGATTTCGACGTAGCTGTCCGTTGTTACACGGAAGCCAGGTACACGCCGACTTGGCAGTTCTCGATTTTGCCAAAGCGGCCGCACCACTGTCGCGCGACGCCGACCGATTCCTTCCCTTATTTTTGGAAGGCCGAGGGATCGAAAACCAGCACGCCGTCGAGCTTGCCGATCTCCGCGCCGGTCTGCCGAACCAACTCTCCGATCATTGGGCGATCCTCCCAGGGCGACTGCCCGATAAACTTTTGCATGGCTTGCCGATCCTGCATCATCGCAAACCTCCCTCCCATGGAGGTTTGTAATAGTCTAGCCCTTCCACCCAGCCGGGAATTTTAATTGTCGTCAGACCGGAAAACGAATCACCCACGCCCGTAGGGCGTGGGTTTGGCTTGCCCCGCAAAGCGGGGCGGATACGTAAGGAAGGCCCCGTTGGGGCCGGGATTCGTAATGCAAATGTTATTTGACCAACTTGCTCGATCTCCGTTCCGCATTCCCTGTATTCCCTCACGGGTCGGCAATCAGCTATTTTTTTCACCGCACTACCCAACCATGCTTATTCACTGTGTCGGAAAGGGGCACGCCGGAACGGCTTAGCCCCCAGGGTCGCACGGCCGTAGGCCGTGGGTT
>CAZWNM010000265.1:0-4566 GCA_964635765.1 uncultured Planctomycetaceae bacterium
CGGCTCCGCTTGCAACCTCGATTGCAAGTATTGCTACTACCTGAGCAAAGAAGGCCTCCTCGATCAGCACCGGGGCGAACGCATTCCAGACGATCGCTTGGAGGAAGTCATCCGCCAAACCATCGAAGGCCAGGACGGCGACCGCGTGGTCTTTTCCTGGCAAGGCGGCGAGCCGACGCTGCTGGGGCTGGATTTCTTCCGCCTGGTCGTCGAGTTGCAACAGAAGCACAAGAAACCAAACCAACGGATCGAAAACGACCTTCAAACCAACGGCACGCTGTTGGATGAAGCGTGGTGCGGGTTTCTGAAATTCCACCGATTCCTGGTGGGCTTGAGCATCGACGGACCGCGCAATTTGCACGACGCCTATCGCGTCACCAAACGCGGCGAACCGACGTTCGACAAGGTCGTCGCGGCCGCCAAGCTGTTGAAGAAGCACGGCGTGAAGTTCAACACGCTGACGGTGGTCAACCGCCTCAATGTGAAGCGGCCGCTTGACGTGTATCGTTTCCTCACGCGCGAGGTCGGCTCGACATACGTGCAACTCATTCCCTGCGTCGAGCCGAAAGATTTTTGCACCACCGCGCCGCAACGGTGGGATGTTGAAAAACTACCCGTGATCGGCACTCCGGCGGCCAAGCCCGGCTCGCCCGACTCGATCGTCACCGACTGGTCCGTCGATCCAGACGAGTTCGGCGAATTCCTCTGCAAGGTTTTCGACGAGTGGCATCGCAAGGATTTGGGCCGGGTGCTGGTCGATTTATTCGAGTCGGCGGTCGCCCAGTGGATGGGTTTGCCTGCCCAACGCTGCATTACCGGCGAGTTCTGCGGCAAGGGCGTCGCCATGGAACACGACGGCAGCGTCTACTCCTGCGACCACTACGTCTATCCCGAGTATCGGTTGGGCAATATCCACGATCGTCCGATCGCCGAGATGGTTTTCTCCCGGCGGCAGATGGACTTCGGTTTCGCCAAACGCGACGCGCTGCCACCATATTGCCGCGAGTGCAACTACCTGTTCGCATGCTGGGGCGAGTGCCCGAAAAACCGGTTCGTCAAAACGCCCGACGGCCAGCCCGGACTGAACTACCTGTGCGGCGGGCTAAAACGGTTTTTCGAGCACGCCGATCCGTACCTCAAGCAAATCGTCAAACAATTGAAGCGAGAGTGAATTGCCATGAGCAGAGCCCGACGCAAACGCCGTTTGTCCGACGCCGCGCCATTGCCGGCGCCGCGCAATCGCCAAAAGATGCGGCTGCGGGCGGGTGTATTTTTCGCCGTCTTGGCATGCGTGGCGGCAGCCATTGCCTATCGGCTCCAATCCGGGGACGGCACCGCCGCTTCGCCGGCGTCCGGGCAGGAATCCGCCCATGCGGCACCCGTTGTTGTATCTCAAAACGCTTTGTCCGAAACCGAACGTCAGAGGCTCATCGGCCGTTGGCGGCGGGCCGACGCGAACTACGTGCTTGCGATCAATCGCGTTGCGTCAGACGGCCAAATCGACGCGGCGTATCTCAACCCCCGCCCAATCCACGTCTCCAAGGCCATCGCCGCGTCGGAATCCGGCAAGACAACAGTCATGATTGAGCTTCGCGATCGGCTTTATCCCGGCAGTTATTACACCCTCGCTTACGACCCGCGTGCCGACCGTCTTTCAGGCGTGTACCACCATCTCGGAGTCCACCAGGAATATGACGTGGTATTCGTCCACGAGGATCGAGCTCCATGACCAAAACCAAAACGATGAGATACATGATGGATACCAGCTAAGCGTGAGCGGCGTCTCAAGTCGGCGCGGATCGGTCTTTTCCATCAGAATGCTTCGTTTCATATTCCAAGAACACGAACTCGAAGAAAGACAACAGTCATGTTAAAACCTGATATCCAGAAGGCGATTGAGCGAATCTTCAAGGCCGCGGCGACCGCATCGGGCGGATTGGCCGTCGGCCTGGGACTTCTCGGCTGCGGGTCGCAGCCCGCGCCATTAGCGGCTGCCGACCAGAACAGACCCAACATCGTCATCATTTGGGGCGACGACATCGGGCAATCCAACATCAGCGCCTACTCGCACGGCGTGATGGGCTACAAGACGCCCAACATCGACCGCGTGGCGAAGGAAGGCATGATGTTCACCGACTACTATGCCGAACAGAGCTGCACGGCCGGCCGGGCGTCGTTTATCACCGGCCAGTCCGGGCTGCGCACCGGTTTGACCAAGGTCGGCCTGCCGGGCTCTCCAATCGGGCTGTCCGAGAAAGACCCGACGATTGCCGAGCTGCTCAAGCCGCTCGGCTATGCGACCGGCCAGTTCGGCAAGAACCATCTCGGCGACCGGAACAAGTTCCTGCCCACCGTCCACGGGTTCGATGAGTTTTACGGCCCCCTGTATCACCTGAACGCCTCCGAAGAGCCGGAACTGCCGGACTACCCGAAAAACCCAGAGTTCCTCGCCAAGTTCGGCCCGCGCGGCGTGCTGGACTGCAAGGCATCGGCCACCGACGACGCGACGGTGGATTCGCGCTTCGGCAAGGTCGGCAAGCAAATCATCAAGGACACCGGCCCGCTCACCAAGAGGCGGATGGAGACCATTGACGACGACATCGCTGACCGGGCGGTGGATTTTATCAAGCGACAGAACGCCGCCGGCAAGCCTGTGTTCGTTTGGGTGAACTTCACCCACATGCACTTCCGCACACACGTAAAGCCGGAGAGCGTCGGTCAGGCGGGGGAAATGCAGAGTCCCTACCATGACGCCATGATTGACCACGACAAGAACGTCGGCACGGTTCTCAAGGCGCTGGACGACCTGGGGATCGCGGACAACACCTTCGTCATGTATTCGACGGATAACGGTCCGCACATGAACTCGTGGCCGGATGCAGCGATGACGCCCTTCCGCAGCGAGAAGAATTCAAACTGGGAAGGAGCTTATCGCGTGCCCGCGATGGTGCGCTGGCCGGGCCACATCAAGGCGGGCGAGGTCTGCAATGAGATCGTTTCCCACCTCGACTTTATGCCGACCCTCTTGGCCGTCGCTGGCGACGCCACAGTGACGGAAAAACTGGCCAAGGGTTACACGGTTGGCGAAATGACCTACAAGGTTCACCTCGACGGCTACAATATGATTCCCCTGTTCACCGGGCAAACGGAGAAAGGCCCGCGGATAACATTCATCTACGTCAACGACGACCAACAGGTCACTGGCGTGCGCTACGGCAACTTTAAGGCCGTCTTCATGGAGCAGCGGATGGCTGGCACCATGGGTATCTGGGCCGAGCCGTTCGTCACATTGCGGTTCCCAAAACTCTTCAACCTGCGGACCGACCCCTACGAGCGGGCGGACATCACCTCGAACACGTATTACGACTGGGTTCTTGATCACCTCTTCGTGATCACGCCCATGCAAGCCTACGTGGGCCAGTTCCTGCAGACGTTCAAGGAATACCCGCAGCGACAGAAGGCCGCCAGCTTCAACCTCGACAGCGTGCTCGAAAAAATGCAGGAGGAACAGGGCGACTAAAAAGCCCGCTCTACACGAAACACTAAATCAAAACACCGGGCCGCACCCGTCGCGAGGCAGGTGCGGCTCCGGTCAACCAACCAACCTTACACAGTTCACAATCATGAAAAACACACTCGGACAAGCCCTCATCGCCACCGCGCTCGTTAGCGCACTGGCATCCACGAGCGCATTCGCGCAAGGGCTCCCGACGACTGGTACCGTCGAATCCCGGCTTGGGAAGCTCGAACTCAAGAACGGCTTCCCAACGGAAGAAACGGTCCAGAATCTCTATGACGACCTCGACTTCCAGCGCGCCTGCCAAGCTTACATCTGGGCGCTGCCTTATATGGCGATGACGGAGTGGCAGCGGCAGCAACGTGAGGTCTTCGGCGCGGGAAATCTCGATTACGTCGATTACCTCACCTTCACCGATAAACTCGGCATCCTCACAGCCAATGCCACCACGCCCTACGCGATGGCTTTCCCAAATCTCGCGGAGACCGGACCGCTGGTGTTTGAAATCCCCGCTGGTGCGATGGCGGGCGGGATCATGGATTTCTGGGAACGCCCGATGACCGATGCCGGCCAGACCGGCCCGGACAAGGGCCGGGGCGGCAAATTCCTCATCCTCGGCCCGAATGATCCCGAGGTGAAGGCCAAAGGCTATTTCGTCTTCCGCTCAGCGACGAACAACATCTGGTGCGGGATGCGCGGACTGGATGCGGACATCGAGAAGGCTCGCACGCTGGTCGGCAAGCTGCGCATCTATCCCTATGCAAAGCGTGGCAATCCACCCGCGACCAAGCACCTCTCGCCCGGCGGCAAGAAATGGAGCGCCGCGCAGCCGCGCGGGCTCGCGTATTTCGCCGGACTGGCGAAGACCATCGGGCAGGAGCCGCCGATCGAACGAGACCGCATCATCCTCGCCATGCTCGTGCCGTTGGGGATCGAAAAGGGCAAGCCTTTCAACCCCGATGAACGCCAAAAGAAGATACTCATCGACGCGACCAACGTCGGTGAACTGATGGCTCGCACCAACGGCTACGCGAAACGATTCCCGGGTG
>CAZWNM010000266.1:0-4564 GCA_964635765.1 uncultured Planctomycetaceae bacterium
GCGGTTTACAACCCGAAGGCCTTCATCCCGCACGCGGCGTCGCTCGGTCAGGGTTTCCCCCATTGCCGAAGATTCTCGACTGCAGCCACCCGTAGGTGTCTGGGCAGTGTCTCAGTCCCAATGAGCGGGATTATGCTCTCACATCCCGTACCCATCTTCGCCTTGGTGAGCCGTTACCTCACCAACTAGCTAATAGGACGCGGACCCCTCCTCCGGCGGAATCACACCTTTGATCCGGAGATGTTATTCAGTATTACCTGTAGTTTCCCACAGCTATCCTGAACCAGAGGGTAGGTATCCACGTATTCCTCTCCCTTTCGCCGCTGTCCCCGTATTGCTACGGTTCTCGCTCGACTTGCATGCCTAATCCACGCCGCCAACGTTCATTCTGAGCCAGGATCAAACCCTTCAATTTGTATGCTTACCGCAACGGCTTGCGCCGCCGCGGATGGCTAACCTACGAAAGGCTTTACCTAGTTGCTGTCGCACCCGGTCCGAGTGCGACAGACTTTTTGCGTCTCATGCGACGAATCGCATGAGATGCATTCGATCTTCTTCCAGTCTTCAAACTGGCTGAAAAAATCAGAATTGAGGTTGTCACAACCAAATTGTCAAAGAGCAAACGTATTTCTCCGATGTCACTGGTGCGTCGCATCAGCAACATCCAAGAGACGTGATTCTAACATTTACCGCACCGGCGTCAACACCACCCGCAACAATTTTTCCAATAACTCTAAACAATGTTGCGTAACACGTTGCTGCAAAAACACTTGCGTTTTTTAGGTTTCTTTGTTTGAACGTCTGTCTTTGGTGCCGCCGCAATTCGCGTAGAGGTCTTTTATCGTCCGCACCGCTGAAAATCAATACTCCAAATCGAGAAAAATTGCGACACTCAAGGACCGCCTAGTTTCAGTTATATCACCTTGATCTTGTCGCCTAACCCTCGGGGGACTTGTATCGCCGGGCATTCACGCCATAATCATAACAAAATCTCAACCACGGGAGGGGAGTATGGCTTTGCGTCCTATTTCCGGCCGCGTGCGGCGATGGCTCATCGGCGAAATGGAAGACTGGTGGAAACAAGGGATTTTGACCGGCGATCAGGCCGATCGGATTCTCGGCCTCTACGAAACCGACGTCCAAATCGCCCAGCACAAACGGGTGATGGCGTGGTTCGCGCTCTCGGGCGTCGCCGCCGTCATGATCGGATTGGCCGTTTTGCTGCTGGTCGGCTACAACTGGTCGGCAATGCCGGCAACACTGAAACTCGCCGTTATTTTCGGCGTTCTGTTTGGCACGCACGCCGCCGGCTTTTGGCTTCGCTTTCATGCACAACGCCGCACGGCCTCGGAAATCGTTTTTTTGCTCGGCTGTCTCTTTTTTGGCGCCGCGCTCAGCCTGATCGGTCAGACATTTCATATCCAATCGCACTATCCCGACGGCATCTGGTTTTGGGCGATTTGCGTTTTGCCGTTTGCGTTGTGTCTCGATACGCTGTTGTTGCACGCTTTGTTCGCCGGTCTGCTGGCCGCGTGGGTCGGCACGGAAATTCTCGATTTCCCCGGCTTCCGGCCTTGGTGGTTCGGACATTTTTACAATGGCGCGTATAGCCTGCCGCTGTTGGCGTTGCCCGGCTTGCTTTGGGCGTACCGCAAACAATCGGCCGCAACGGTCGGGCTTTACTCGCTCCTGTTGGCGTGGTGGGTCATTTTGCAGCCGATCGCATGGCATTCCGAAGTCGATGTTTTGCTCTTCATCGCCGCGGCCGGCGCGTTGTTTTTACTGATTGCCGAAATGCACCCCATCGGCAGCACGCTGGCTGTGCCCTATCGGCTCTTCGGCGTTTTGATTACCGGCGGCGCGCTCGTGCCGCTGAGTTTCGGCGAGTTTTTATGCCGTATGCCCTATCGCGGCCCGGTCGCCAATTATTATCTCTCCGCGCTAATGATCGGCTTGATCGGCGCGGCGGCCGTGCTCGGCGCCATTGCGTTGCAACATCGAAATGCGGCCGCACAAAAAATAGGCGTGCCTTTCGCGGCGATTTTGCGGCGTCAATGGATGCCGCTCCTGTTGCTTTTACTGCCGATATTTTTATGTCTGTGGTGCGGCCTGTTCAATCATTATGGCTATATCGACAACGATTCCTATTATGACCATTATTGGAGCCGCCCCAAAGATTCGTTTTGGGCAGCGGCGTTTGTCGCAGTGGTCGTCGTCAACGTCGTGATGCTCGTTTTCGCCTTGTGGCTCATGCGGATCGGATTGCGCGAGGAACGCACGTGGCTGTTCGCCGGCGGCGTGTTGTATTTCTTGCTCTGGACCGTGTTGCGATACGTCGATCTTTTTGCCGAAGCCGGGGGGATGTTGGGCACAGCCGCCATGTTTTTGCTATGCGGAATCGGTTTGTTCGCTGTCGCCCGATTCTGGCTGCATCAGAAAGGAAACCGAGATGCCTGACGTTTCAACGGCAACGCCGGCGCAACCATCGACGCCAAAATTGCTTTCGCTCGCCGACCGGATCAAGGGACGTGAGAAGACGCTTCTCGCCATCGGAATCGCGATTCAGTTCCTCGTGCCGGTCGGAATGATCGTTCAAAAAACGCTTCCGTTTTGGACCGGCGAGACGATGCTGTTTCGGGTTACGCCGGCCGATCCGCACTATATATTTCGCGGCAATTACGTGGCGTTGAGCTACGAGTTCAGCCGGATTCCGCCGGAGGAAATTGCCGGCTTGGAACCGCGGCAATACAATGAACAGGGCAATGGCTGGAATTGGAACGGCAAAACGGTTTATGTGCCCCTTGTGCCGGAAGCCGACGGCAAACATTGGAAAGCCCAAAAACCGTTCAGTATTCAACGGCCGGCCTCGGGCAAGTTTCTCCGTGGCACAATCGTCGGATGGGACTCCACCATCCAATACGGCATCGAGGAGTTTTACGTGCAAGAAGAACAAGGCCGCGAGTACGAGAGCACAGCCCAAAGCCGAACGCTTTCGGCCAAGGTAGCCGTTGCGTCGGATGGCACGGCCGCGATGGGCGATCTGCTTATCGAGGGAACATCGGCGACGACGCTCCCGCCGGAAGCATTTGCCGGCCCTAGTTACGATAAGGGCAGACTCCAGTATCGCTACCCGAGCGGCACCGACTACCGCGTCCGCCGTTTGCCTCACGCGAACATCAAACTCGACGCATCGCTTGGCGAGCGGGAATGGTCGCTGGCGAACGTCGAGCGGCATTTTACATTCCCTTGGGAAACGAAGCCGGCCCCGGCGACGGAATTCCTGGCGTTTTGCGACGACGAGTTCTTTTATTTCGCCTTCCGCGTTGAAGACGCCGATATTTTCACGCTCGACAAGCTGCGCGACAAGCAGGACGTGGTTTTCGAGGATCGCGTCGAAATGTTTTTCAGTCCCGAATATGACGCAAGGCGTTATTTTTGTTTGGAAATCGATTCGCTGGGGCGAACTTATGACTTTCAGGCGGCGTACTATCGCCAATTCGATCCGAAATGGCACTGCAAGGGGCTTGAAACGGCCGGCAAGTTGACCGATAAGGGATATGTGGTCGAGGGGCGTATTCCGATCAAAACATTGGAGTCGCTCGGCATTACGGCATTCCGGCGCGACCAGTCTGGCCAGGGCATGATCTGCGGTTTATATCGCGCCGAGTTCAGCCACGATCGCAGCGGGAAGCCCGTGGTTCAGGAATCCATTCACCCCGGCGGCCCGACGCTCGACATCACGCCGCCGCTTGAGGCGTGGATGAGTTGGATTGATCCGAAAACGCCGGAGCCTGATTTCCACGTGCCCTCCTCGTTCGGACGCTTGGTGATTGTGGAATAGTCCATCAAAAAATCCCCTCTTTTCGCGGGGAAAAGAGGGGATGAATGGCAAGCGTCTTGCAACAAAGCCATCGAACCAGGCGGTTGCCAGCGATGCTAAAACGACGATCCGCCGAAGCCGGAACTGGTGCTGCCGCCCGATGAGGAACTGGCGCCGCTCGAGGTGTTGAACGTGTTGACTTGCGAAATGCCTGAGAACACCGGCGTTGTGGTGACGCGAACGTATCGGCGATCGGCCGAAATGACCGCCGTGACGCTTATGTTGGCGCCTGCGGGCAAGATGACGATAACCGGCTGATAGCCAGCCGCGCTGGTCACGGTGGATGCGCTGTCCGAAATCTCGCTCCTGGCCCTGGCCAGCACCAGGCTTTCCACCGATTCCTGATCGGTTGACGCGGAAATCTGTTCGGCAAGGATGGCTTGGTTCAGAGCCGTGTGATTGGCGACGGCGCTGGCCACTTGCTGTTCTTGCAGCGATTCCCTGCGGCGGCCGTCTTTCAAATCGAACACCACCAAGGCTTCGTCCTTGGCCATCGAAATTTTCTTGCTGACGGAGATGGCTTTGTTGGTATTGCAATGGGTGACCACTTCGACGTTCACCTTGCCGGTCGTGATATCGCCCCAGATTCGCCGCAGCAAGACCTTGTACGTGCCATCGAATCCGCGGGGGCAAACGTAGGCTTGGCAGTGTCCGCCGAATCCGTCGCGTCCGATTTGGCTGGCG
>CAZWNM010000267.1:0-4549 GCA_964635765.1 uncultured Planctomycetaceae bacterium
AGCGCAAGGCGCCGTGGCGACGAATTTGATTACCGTGTACAAATCGCTCGGCGGCGGTTGGCAGATTCGTTTGAGCGAAGACGCGGCGGCGGAGCAAGCGGCGGAATCGACGGCCGCGTCGGTGACGGAATCAGCGACGGGATCGGCGACCGAGCCGGTCGTGCCGCCGCCGGAAGCGCCGACCGCAACACCCGGCAAGCCGTCGGAAAAGCCGGCGAAAGCGGAGGACAAAGCGCCGGCCAAGCTGCCGGCCCAACCCGCGGCGAAAGCGATCGAAAGAAAGCCGGCGGCCAAACCGGTTGAAAAACCGGCGGCGAAAGCGGAGGAAGAGTCGGCGGTGGAAATGCCGTCGGAGCCTTTGCCCATCAAGAAAACGCCGGCTCGGTCGCTCATGGTTTCCGCAATTTAGATCGGCTACTTGCCTTATCGGTGCGGTTGCTGGTAGGATGACGTGCAATGTCCGCCAAGCTCCCTCCCGAATAAAGTTGTCGATCTTTCATGCCGCGACGCAATCTGTCCATCCTGTTCGTCGTCATGCTCGCGTCGGTGCTGTGTTACCAGCGGGTGCAAAAAACGCCCTACGGCCGCGTGTTCGCCGACGCGCTCGGCCGAATCAGCGGCACGTCGCTGGAGCCGGTTGCGGAGCCGCAGTTGTTCGAGGGAGCGATGGATGGGATGCTCCGCCAGCTCGACGAACACTCGGCCTATTTCCCGCCCAACGAGGTGAAGGGTTTTGACGAAAGCCTGAATCTTCAGTTCGCCGGCGTCGGCATCGAGATCGACGTCGATCCGGCGACGCGGGAGTTACGAGTGCTGAGTCCGCTGGCCGATTCGCCCGCCTCGAGGGCGGGCATTCTCGCCGGCGACCTGATTTTGCGGATCGATGGCACGCCCACGCTTGGCATGTCGCGCGACGACGCCTCGAATTTGCTCCGCGGCGAGGCCGGCAAGCCCGTTACGCTGCTCATTCGGCATGAAAACGCGAATTCGCCGGAAGAGGTCGCGCTCGTCCGCGAAGTGATTCAGATTCAGTCCGTCTTGGGCGACACGCGCGACGCCGAGGGCCATTGGAGATTTTTGCTCGAAGGCCGCGATCGGATCGGCTACGTTCGCATCAGCGGATTCACCGATAAAACCGTCGATGAATTGGGGCAGGCGATCGCGTCGCTGAAAAGCGAAGGGATGCGCGGCCTCGTGCTCGATTTGCGAGACAATCCAGGCGGATACCTCGACGCCGGCATCGGCGTGTGCAATCTGTTCGTCAAATCGGGCGCGATCGTTTCGACGCGGCGGCGCGACGGCCGCGTCAGCAAGTCGTACAGCGCCGACGGCCGCGCCCCCTTCACCGATTTCCCCATCGCCGTGCTGGTCAATCAGCAAACCGCCAGCGCCGCCGAGATCGTCGCCGCTTGTTTGCAAGACGACGGCCGTGCGGCGGTCGTCGGCCAACGCACCTATGGCAAGGGCACGGTGCAAGAGGTCATCTATTTGGAGCAAGATTGCGGCGCGATGAAACTGACCACCGCAAGCTATTGGCGGCCGAGCGGCAAGAACATCCATCGATTGAAAAACGCGACGGCCAAGGACGCTTGGGGCGTTTCGCCCGACGACGGATGCAAGATTGCGCTCGACAACGACGAGTTCGCCCGGTGGCAGGCGTGGCGGGCCGACCGCGACCTCCCCGGCGCCGAGAGAGGCGGGCAACCGAATGCCGAGAACAAAAAACCTGAAAAACCCTTCGTCGATCGGCAACTCGCGCGAGCCGTCGAATGGGTTGAGGAAAAACTGCGAAGCGAAGGAACTGTAAAAGAACCGCGAATAAACGCGAATGAATGCGAATAGGAAAAACGGCTCGCCCACGGTTCGATTAGAAGAACTACCGTGGGCATTTCTGTTGGCCGGTCCACCACCATGCAAGCAGCTTGGTCGTCAACCGAGCGGCGGCGGGATCGCAGCCGGGCGCAACCGGCGACGCGACAAACTCGACCACGTCGGCCCCGATCAACCGGCACTGCGATTCGGTCATCAGCACGCGCAGGATTTCCATCGTCTGCCGCCACGAAAGTCCGCCGGGTTGCGGCGTGCCCGTGCTCGGAATGATCGACGGATCGAGACCGTCGGCGTCGATGGTCAAATAAACCTTGCCCTCGAGTTTGCGAAGCGTGTCGAGCATCTCGGCCCATTGGCTTTCCAAACGATGGGCATAGTACGTGACAATTTGCGGGCTGGCCGTCGCCACGTCGTATTCGTCGCGCGTCAGGCTGCGAATGCCGATCTGCACCAACCGGCAGCCTCGCTCCCAAAGCCGCCGCATGACCGTGCCGTGCGACCAATGACGGCCGCCCAGCGTGTTGGCCAAATCGGCGTGCGCGTCGATCTGCACCACGGTCACTTCCGCCGGGTCTTCCGCCAAACCGGTGACCAGTCCATAGGTCACCGTATGTTCCCCGCCGAGACTCACCAGAAATCGGTCGCGCCACGGGCGGACGTATTCCTGGATTCTGGCCAAACACGCTTCGATGTCGCCGTCGGCACAAAGCGGCGGAAAGGCATGAATGCGCGGCGATTCCGCAAAATCGACCAGCGTTTCTTCGTCGAACGTCTCCACCTGAGGGCTGGCCGCCAAAATCGCATTTGGCCCAAGGCTGGCGCCCGTGCCGTAGGAAACGGTTTTTTCCACCGGCAACGGCAGCAGCAAGACATCGGCCGTTTCGGGGCCGGGCGACGGCAAACCGAACAATTGCGTGGAATTTTGGGTCATGAGACGACGCTCGAACGGGAATTTGCTGTTCCCCATTATAACGGATGGGTTTTTTCTTGTCTACTGAGGGATAACAATTACTCCGAAAGAGGGATTTCGATAGGAAATAGGCACTAGGGAATTAGGGAATAGGGTGGGTGAATGCGGCCCTTCCCCCTATAACCTCTTCCCCATAACCTTTTCGCCCCCCCGCCCCTCTTTCATAGTAAAAACTTGACGCCGGCCGGTCGCCTGATTATCATCAAGGTTCGGGGGCTGTCTCGGAGAACTTGTATGAGCATTTGGAACAAGATTCTTGTCGGTTTGCTGATTGCCGTCTCCCCAGTTCTTTTCTACACGGCGACACGGTCGTTGCAGACCTACGCCGTTTGGCAAGACGCTGTGCGGAAATACGAAAAACGCATCGCGTATTATCAGAACGAGCTTGCCAAGACGGAACCGCAGGTCGATCGGCTTCACGTGCAACTGCACGGCGTGCTGGCCGACCGTCGCCGCGCGTGGTTCAAGTGCGAACCGAAGCTGCCGGTCAAGATCAGCCGCAATGACGGCGCCGCCGAGGTTTCCGTCGCCATCGACCAGATGAATCACGGAATCGCGAAGGCGACCGTGCTTCACGTTTTCGAGACTCCGAGCGAAGCCGGCAAGAGCCGGTATTTGGGCGAATTCACCGCCACGAACGTCGGCGACAAGCAAGTCACGCTCGTCCCGACGAGCAAGTTGAGCAGCCAAGACCTCGATCGATTGGAAAAAGCCAAACGTCCGTGGACGTTGTACGAAATCTTGCCGCACGACAGCCACGAAGTTTTCGCCTCGCTCAGCGATGCGCAAAAGAAGGCGATCCTGCCGGACGAAACTTTGCAAGAATATCTCGATGACGGCAAGCCGGCCGGGGCCGCGGCTCCCAAGAATCGCGTCGGCCAGAACGGCAATTACGTGCGGCAACTGCGCGATTACGGATTCTTGTTCAATCTGGAACGGAACAAAGCGATCCACCTCCGCGAGTCCATCGCCATTAGCGAAACCGACAACAAGCAGCTTGCCGAAGCCGTCGCCGACGCGAAAAAAGAAGAAGATGCAAGCGCCAAGGATGTCGTTCGCGCCACGGAAGAGTTGAAAGACCGCGAGCATGAACGCGACGCCGTCGCCGCCTATTTCAATGCGCTCAACAAGGCGACGGACGACGCCCAAGCGGCAATCGTAAAATTGGTGAACAACAATCGGGTCATGGCCGGCCAGATCGCCAAGTATCAGTTGGAAGCCGTCAAACGGATCGACCAACGCACCCGTGCCATGGCGCAATCCGGTACGGGGGAATCCAACGGGTGAGCATTTACGACCGCGACTATATCCGTCGTCCGCAGCAGTCCAGCGCGTTCTCCAAACTTCCGCAAACCGTCGTTGGCTGGCTCATTGTCGCCAACTTCGCCGTTTTCATCGCCGATTTGTTCACGCCGGAAACCAGGGGCGGCCACTGGCTTAGCGACTGCTTGGCCGTGCATGTCTATACGCTCGCTCGTCCTTGGTACTGGTGGCAATTTCTCACCGCCGGATTCACCCACTCGCCGTTAGACTTCTGGCACATCCTCGGCAACATGTTCGCCCTGTTCATTTTCGGGCGCGACATCGAATATCGCTACGGCTCGAAAGAATTCCTGCGAATCTATCTGGCGACGCTGATCGTCGCCAACGTGGCGTGGGCGGTGATCGGAAATCTGACGAACCTCGGCTCCGGCGTGTATGGAGCCTCGGGTGCCATCGCCGGAATTGTCGTTCTCTACGCCTTCAATT
>CAZWNM010000268.1:0-4534 GCA_964635765.1 uncultured Planctomycetaceae bacterium
GCGCGGTGCGGTTCATCATGAGTCTGCGCGCCACGGGCGAGGGGCACGTGTCGTCGATCGTCTTCCGCACCGGCGTTATTACCGCCGACCACCAGGTTAAGATTGACCCGTGCGGACGGCTTGCCGAACCGATTCGCGTCGTGCCCGACAAGCAATACGACAAGTCGTTGTTTCGACGCAAGCTCGAAGACATCGGCGTTCACGACGAGACGGTGAATTTCGTGCTGGACCGGCTAGACGATTTTTTCACCTCGGCGCAACTGAACCGGTCGATCCTCGAGACGCGCGATGCGGCGTCGGAAAAGCCTCCGGTGGAGGAATCGCTCCAGGACATCCGCTGGCTGGCCCACTCGAACTATCAATTGGAGCTTTCGCGCGACGCGGATGCGTCGGAAGTGGTCATTTTTCCGCAGAACACCAATGAAAGCCACGGCATCGAAGACCTGCGGATGGTTCGTTTCGTGGACGACGACGGCACGGTGACGTATTACGGCACCTACACGGCCTTCGACGGCTACCATGTGCTGCCGCAACTGATCGAGACGCGCGACTTTCTCCGCATCGGCGTGCATACGATCAACGGCGCGTGTGCGCGCAACAAAGGCATGGCGCTGTTCCCGCGGCGGATCGGCGGGCATTATGCGATGTGTTCCCGCATTGACGGCGAGAATCTTTACATCATGTTTTCCGACATCGTTCACTTTTGGGAGAGCGCCGAATTGTTGCAGACGCCTCGGAATCCCTGGGAATTCGTGCAAATCGGCAACTGCGGCTCGCCGTTGGAAACGCCGGAAGGCTGGCTGCTGCTGACGCACGGCGTCGGCCCCATGCGCACCTATTGCATCGGCGCCATGCTGTTGGACCTCAACGATCCGACGAAGGTGATCGGCTGTTTGGACGAGCCGTTGATCGTGCCGACGGAAAAGGAACGCGACGGCTACGTGCCGAACGTGGCGTATTCTTGCGGCGCGATGATCCACGCCGGGAATCTCTACCTGCCGTTCGCCACGTCCGACATGATTACCCGCATCGCCATGGTCTCGCTCGATTCCCTGTTGAACCGACTCATCGGCTAACATGGCGGCGCGGCGGCGTTTTTCGGGTGTCGGCGAACCGCCCATGTTGCGGCGTTGTCGGGCCCTGGCCAGGGAGCGGCGTCGCTTGCGTATTCCGGGATTGTCGACTATCATTAGGCCAGTCGCAGGGGACCGTCGTTGATGGTCGTGAGGTCGCCAAAGAGCGCCGGAAGACGTGGCGATGAAAAGCAGCACAAAGCACGATCTGAGCCATATATGTTTTGAAGGCAAGGCGGCTCGGCGGCATCACGCGTATCGGGGTGGCGCGAGCGCTACGGCCTTTGTGCCGGCGGTGTCCATCTCGGAAGCGGGACTGGACGATTTCGAATTCCTCTCCTGGGTGCTGGGACGCGCCGGACTGGATGCCGCGGCCTATCGTCCCCAGCCGCTCCATCGTCGATTGCCGGCTTGTTTGCGGGCTTTAGAGGTCCGCTCGATCGACGCCGCCCGCGAACGGCTGGAACGCGAGCCGCGCCTCGTTGCGAAAGCCATCAGTTCGTTGTTGATCGGGGTGACGGAGTTTTTCCGCGATCCGGAGGTGTTCGATTCTCTTCGGACGCAGGTTCTGCCCACGTTGGCCGGCGGCGACAAACGGCTGCGAATCTGGAGTGCCGCATGTTCGACCGGCACCGAACTCTACAGCATGGCCGTCGTCTTGAGCGAAGCGGGCCTGCTGGAGCGAAGCGACCTGTTGGGCACCGACTGCCGCAGCGATGCGGTGGAGCTTGCCAAGCAGGGCCTTTTTGACGCCACGACGCTGAAACCCGTCCAAGGCCCGATGCGGGACAAGTATTTTGAGCGGACCGGGCCACATTGGAGGCCGGTCGAGTCCATTCGCCGGCGGCTTCACTGGAAGGTTGCGGACCTGTTGACCGGCGTGGAGCAGGGGCCATGGGACATCATTTTATGGCGGAATGCGGCGATCTACCTCAATGCCTGTCCTGCGGAGACGATCTGGCGTCGGTTGGCGTCGGTTCTGGCGCCGCGGGGCGTGTTGATTGCCGGCAAGGCCGAGCGGCCGCCGAGCGACCTGGGACTGACGCAGTTCGCACGGCACATCTATCGTATTGCGGAGAACCCGGCAACTGGGCCGGCCGGCGGCAAGCAGCCGTCACTTCCGCCGCAGTCCATTGACAAAAAATTAGCGTTGGAGTCGCTCCCATGAGTATTGGCGCAAAGATCGGCGCCGGGTTTGCCGTAGGGCTGGTGATCATCGTGGCGATCGGGGCGAGCGCCTACGTGAGTACGCAGCGACTGATCGAAGCAAACCGGCTGGTAATGCACACCCACGTGGTTCTCGAGAGCCTTGAGCACGTTCTATCCGTGCTCAGGGAAGCCGAAACGGGCCAGCGTGGCTTCATCCTGACGGGGGAGGATCGCTATTTGGAGCCGTACAATGCGGCAACCGACGAGATTCAGCACGACATCGACGCGCTGGGCGTGCTGACCCGCGATAGCACGGCCCAACAACAGTGCCTCGAACGGGTCCGCAAGCTTGCCGACGCCAAGCTCGCCGAACTGCGGGAGACGATCCAACTTCGCAAGAATTCCGGCCTTGAGGCTGCCCAGGCGGTCATTTTGAATGATCGCGGCAAGAAGATCATGGATGATCTCCGCGGCGTGGTTGCCGAGATGGAGAAACGCGAGCGGCAACTGCTGAATGAGCGGAACAATGCGGTCAACGCCAGCGCCAACCGCATGATCGGGACGATTGCCGTGTGGATGCCCATCGCATTGCTGGTGTTAGCCGTTGTCGCCGTGACGCTCATGCGCACCGTGCAATTCGGCGGTCCCGCCGCGCCGACCAGCGCGCCGTCGGAAAAGTGGAGCCGTATCGCCGTTCAATACATTTCCGCGGTGGTCGTGGTGGTCGTGGCCGTGGAACTGCGATGGCGGTTGGAGGCGTCTTTCGGGCCGCTGCCCCTCTTTCTCACTTTTTATCCGGCAGTCCTCCTCATCGCGAGTATCGGGGGCGGCGGGCCGGGAATCGTGACCACCGTGCTGTCGGCGCTGGCGGTCGATTATTGGTTCGTGCGGCCGTATGGGTCGTTTGGCGTCGAGGGTCCCAATGACGCGTTGGCGCTGGGGATTTTCACCGGCTTCGGCGTTTTTGCGAGCGTTCTGGCGGAGCGCCTCCGCCGGACTCGGTGGGCCGAGGCTGTTGCCGTGGCGCAGGAGCGGGAGTTGGAGGAATTGTCGCGGCTGAACGAGGAGCTCTCGCAGCAGTCGGAAGAGCTCTCGCAGCAGTCCGAGGAGTTGTCGCAACAATCCGAGGAGGTTGCCCATCAGAACGAGGAACTGCAAACGCAGTCCGAGGAAATTCAAACGCTCAATACGGAACTGGTCTACCGTGAAAATACGCTGCGGAAGCTGCTGGATGCAGCCCGCTTGCCCACCACCGAGCAGGCGGTGATCCGCGTCATCTGCTCGGCGGCCCACGAGATGTTCGGCCTGGCGAACTCCGCCGTGATGGTGTTCGAGCAGCGAGGCGAACGGCTTGTGGTTCGCGGGCAGGCGGGCTTAGGGCCGGATGGGGCGAACTTTGACGAGTGGCCCACCGAGCATTCATTCGCCGAAGTCGTCATCGGCGCGAACAAGACGGCTTGCCTGGCCGACGCCTCGCTCCGCCCGGATATCTCGCTGGCGCACGCGCCCGGCGAGCAACCGTTCCAGTCGGTTCTGGCCGCTCCGATGCGTGCCAAGGGACGACCTTTCGGCTCCGTCGCCATTTACAGTCGCCAGAAGCAGGAGTGGACGGCCGATCAATTCCGCCTGGCCGAATGGCTGGCCGCCCAGTGTGCCAAGATTCTGGAAACGCTGCGGCTGCAAGGGGAACTCCGCCGGCTCTACGCCGAGCAGCAGATGATTTTCAACTCGGTTCCCGCGATGATCTGGTATAAGGACACGAAAAACAACTTTATTCGAGTCAATCGGGCAGTCGCGTCCGCCCTCGGCAAGCCGCTGGACGCGATCGAGGGCAAGAGCGCCGACGAGCTTTTTCCGAAAGACGCCGAGCAGTATTATCAGGATGATCTGGAGGTCATCAAGTCGGGCGAGCCGAAACTCGGCATCCTGGAAACGTTGGAAAACGCCGCCGGAGAGAAACGATGGGTGCAGACCGACAAAATCCCCTACCGGGGCGAAGGGGGCGACATTGCCGGGGTGTTGGTGTTCGCGGTCGATGTCACCGATCGCAAGCTGGCGGATGAAGAGATACGGCAGGCGAAGGAGGATTGGGAACGGACCTTCGATTCCGTGCCGGACCTCATTGCCATCCTCGACGAGCGCCACGGCGTCACGCGAGTCAACGCCGCCATGGCGCGGGCCATGGGGTTGAAGCCGGAGGAATGCATCGGCCAGCGGTGTTTCCGCTGCGTGCATGGCGCCGACCAGCCGCCGCCGTCTTGTCCCCATAGCCGCACGCTGGCCGACGGCCGCCCCCATGTCGCCGAAGTGTA
>CAZWNM010000269.1:0-4514 GCA_964635765.1 uncultured Planctomycetaceae bacterium
CTTTCTCGAATTGCTTCCCTATTGCCAAGCGATTCGCCGCAGCGGATCGTCGGCCTTGAATCTTTGCTACTTGGCCGCCGGACGATTCGATCTCTTCTGGTCGTTTTCGACGCACATTTGGGACGTTGCGGCCGGCGTGCTGCTCGTGCGCGAGGCCGGCGGCATCGTCACCTCGCCCGACGGCGGAGAGTTTTCGCTCGAGGCGGCCAATTTCCTCGCGGCCGCCAATCCGGCCATTCTCGCGCCATTGAAACAAATCGCAAAAAAAATGGAAGAACGAAAATAACTCGCCACGGAGTTCCGCGGCGCATTTTTTGATCTCGTGTAATCGAAATTCTCGGTAAAAAAACTCAAACGGGAGAGCATTCGGTGACTGCGGTAATTCTCAACGGGAAAACTCTGTCGGAACAAATTCGGGCGGAAATCGCCCTGGAAACGGCCGATTTCGTCAAAGCGACCGGCGTCACGCCGTGTCTGGCCGCCGTGCTGGTCGGCGAAGACCCCGGCAGCCAAGTCTATGTGCGGAACAAGCAAAAGGCGTGCGAAAAAGCCGGCATCGCCAGCCAACTGCATCGCCCGCCGGCCAACATCAGCACCGAAGAGCTTTTGGCGTTGGTCGATCGGCTGAACCGCGACCCGGCCGTCCACGGCATTTTGATCCAATCGCCGCCGCCGAAACAGATCGACGAACGCCGGGTGTTGGAAGCCGTGAATCCGCTGAAAGACGTTGACGCTTTCCATCCCGACAACGTCGGCCGCATCGTGCAAGGCCGGCCGCGGTTCATGCCATGCACGCCGTACGGCATTCAGCAAATGCTGCTGCGCAATAACATTCCGATCGCCGGCGCGAACGTTGTGGTGGTCGGCCGCAGCGACATTGTCGGCAAGCCGATGGCAATTCTGTTGATGCAGCGCGGCCCCGGCGGCGACGCGACCGTGACGGTATGCCACAGCCGCACGCGCGATCTTCCGGCCGTGACGCGTTCGGCCGACATTTTGATCGTGGCGATCGGCCGGCCGAAGTTTATTACGGCCGACATGGTGAAGCCCGGCGCGGTGGTGATCGACGTCGGCATGAATCGGCTGGAAACTGGCCTGGTGGGCGATGTCGATTTCGAGGCCGTGAAGGAAGTGGCCGGCCACATTACGCCCGTGCCCGGCGGCGTCGGACTTTTGACCGTGACGATGCTTTTGCGTAACACGCTAACCGCCGCCCGGCTGCAAACCGGCAAGTGCAGCGGGGGATTGGGGATTAGGGATTAGGGGATTGGAGAGCAGGAAATAGCCCGAAGGGCTTGTGTAAGATAGCCCAGGGTTGCCGCGAGGCGAAGTCCGAGCGGCTACCCTGGGTATGGTTCCGACAATCCAGTCAACCCTGACAGGGTTGCGTCATGCCGCGTCGCCGTTACGAAACCCCTTCGGGGTAAACGTGTTGCTAGGATTTTTCTCCCAGGGTATTCGCTGCGCGACAACCCTGGGCTATCCTACACAATCCCTTCGGGATAATCACGGCCAACATCAACATCATTGTGAAAGGCGGACGATCTCTCAATGGGCGTGCCGATTTCCGCCGTCTCCGCTTGCGTGCCACTGCTGGCTTGTCCAGCAGTGCCCGGTCGTTCATAATGGAGACGTTTGATTTGCGACGCTTGGTTGCAAAAAGACCGATGCCGCCCGATGTCTCACGAACACTGCTGGACGAGCCAGCAGTGGCACCCGGCGGTGGGGCAGGAAAATATGTGTTCCATGTTCTGTTCTCGGAAAAGCAGAATACTTCCTTTTGCACAACTTACATCATTCACGGAGATACCGCAATGCACGTATTTATTGCTTTTCTTTTCATCGCCATCGGACTTTACCTCTTTCGCCAAGGGTTTCGCTTCGCCGGACGAAATCACCTCGCTTACCTGGGGCTTCGTTCTCTTGGTTGGATTGTTGTTGTGATTGGTGGGCTAATAATCTTAAATACACTTGTCCAGACTGGTATACTACACCCCGTTGAAAAAGTGGCAAAGCGGTGGCAATGCACTTGTCCACCAGGAAATTGCGGCGGGCAGACTTTAACAAACAAAGCCATTAACACGCAAAGAAATATCCCAAAAAACGGTTCAGGAGAAACGAGTCATGAGCAAGGATATGAAAGCCAGTTCGGTTGCTCGACGAACCTCAGCAAGCGGCATGAAACTTTACACCGTGGAATGTGGGCCGAATGGGGAGAGGGTTGCCTTCGCATTTAGCAGTAACCACTGCGAGCAATTTGCTCGCAACATTACCAATGAAACTGTGTCCGGTTGGCCACTCGGCGTCGTGGCCAATGGCGGAATAGATGCACTTTGTGCCTGGTTCGCTATCGACGCCGAAAGCCCAGATGCCGAAGTCCTATGGATTGTTAGCAGAGACGAATTTGAGAAGGCAGTTGCCGAGCAACAGAAGAAAACTTTTATTCAGGTGTCGTGCGAAGAGTATCGGCGGGGTGGCATTGACAAAAAGGGCTGAGGTTGTGTGCCACTGGCTTTGCCAGTGCTTGGGCGCAGATTGACATTCCATCGTGTTGCGAGTAGAAGCGGGGAGCAGCATCTTGAAAGACGATGCAGCCCTTTCACCGAGTCCACGAAGCACTGGCCCGAGCCAGTGGCACACTTTCACCGTGCCACCCTGCCAACCCTATTGACTGGCGTATATTGTAGGCTATACTAAATCATGCCGAGCGAAAAACGGTTTGCCGAGGTCCAAAAGATGTTGGAACGCGCGGGCTATCGGCTGGTCCGCATCAGCGGCTCGCATCACTGTTTCGCCAAGCCCGACGAAACGCTGCTGGTTATTCCGGTCCATCAGGGAAAGGTGAAAAACCATTATGTCCACGAAGTCGAAAAAATCTGCCAAGGCGATTGATCGGCCGTTTGATGCCGACGTGACGGCCAAGGCCCAAAAAATCGCCCAAGCGTATCAGATCATTTTGGCTTGTGAGGACGGCCACTGGTACGGCCGCGGATTGGAGATGCCTCGCGTCTTTGGCGACGGAAAGACGGCCAACCAATGTATCGAGAACACCCGAGAGGCGTTGACCGCCGCCGTCGCGTACTTGCTGGAAGAAGGCCAACGTCCGCCGAACCCGGCCGGCGAAGGCACGCGGACCATGCAGGTCAACGTCCGTCTGACGGCCGAGGAAAAGGCCCTTTTGGAAGTGACCGCGAAACGCAAGGGATTCACCGGGCTATCCGATTATGTGAGGGCGGCGGCGATGGAAGTGGCACGTTAGCCGTAGCATTCCATTCGGATAAAACACATAAAGCCCTGACTGGTCAGGGCTTACGGCGTGTTTTGGCTAAAGAAAGACAGCAAGTGACCCCGACGGGATTCGAACCCGTGTCGCCGGCGTGAAAGGCCAGTGTCCTAACCTTTAGACGACGGGGCCAAGAGATACGTTTGTATAACCGCTCCAGGCGGCGGTCGTCAAGGGGAGCGGGCAAATTCTGTCAAGGCAATTCCCCGCGAATTTGCCGTCATTTCGGCCCGCATTGATGCGAAAACACCGCCAGACCGGAAAATACGGCACCAGCGGAATCATCAGAGAACGAGAGTGGCGGGGGTCATTGCGGATCGCTATTTTCGGCGACTTCGGCTTTATTTGCAGCCTTTTCGCCGGGAGCGACCTCACCACGATGAATGGCGTCAAATACCTCGCGACGATGGACCGGCACCTCTTTGGGCGCCTCGACTCCCAGGCGAACCTTATCGCCTCGGATTTCCACCACCACGATGGTAATGTCATCGTTAATGACAATACTCTCGTTTTTTTTGCGGGACAGCACCAACATGTTACGTTCCTTCGCTCTCCTGTCAGAGACTCCTACTATAGCAGCCCTGCCAAAAGTTTACGGAAGTGAGTGTATGTATGCACACAGTTCCATCATTTTACGATACGCTGGAATTAAGCGAAGTCAAGTGAATTCCCGTGCCAAAGCAGCATTTTTTATCGATTTTTTGGAAAATTGGTCGTCAAATGAGCACCATCGGCTTCCGAAGGGCGTTAATACTCGCCTATTTTACCCTCGCCTCCACCGCATCTTCGACCGTCATTTTCCGTTCCCACAGGGGAACGCACCGCTTTGAACGCTCCGATCTCGGCGGCAGCGTAACTTCTTTTCTAACAATAGCTTACATTACGGGTTGCCGCGGAGCATCTGAAATGGGCATGACGGCGAAGGCCGTCGCGGCAGTGAAATCGGCAACAATACGACGGCGCAAGTCATTGTCACGCATGAAGATACGACAATTCCTCAACCCAATGACTTGGCGGCCGACAACGGCGGCCCTATAATCGGAGTTTGGAATGCGTTGGCTTTTTCGGAATCGCCCTCCCCCCCAAGCGTTCGGCGAGGTCTATCATGCGAAATTGGTTGCGAAATGTTTATGTGGCGGTGGCCACGGTGGCGGAAGCCCTGCGGGTGAGCCTTTGGCATTATTGGATTCGCAGTTATGACCCGAAACGGGGCACTTTCACCGAAAAATAT
>CAZWNM010000270.1:0-4478 GCA_964635765.1 uncultured Planctomycetaceae bacterium
ATGGCGTTGGCGTGGCATGGGCGACGGCGCGGCGAGTGGCGGGCCTGGCTGCTTGGGCTTGCCGCTTGGGGCCTTTTTTTCGCCCTGCACGCGTGGCAGGTGTACCGGTGGATGCCGCCCGACGCGAAGGCCCACACGCATAGTTGGATTCAATGCGGCGGCTTGGGCTTTATCATTGCAACCACGCAAATGAACGCCTTTTTGATCGCGTTGCCGCAATGGGTGACGGCGATTTATCTGGTTGCGGCCCTGGTCGGGCTGGCCGGTTGGGACACGCCGCTGGGCGTGCGAATCGGCCTGACCACATGCGTTGTTCTCGCCGTGTTAGCCCTCGTCGGCCAAGGTTTCAATCAATACTGGGGCGTGGTCATTGCGCCGCTTTTGTGTTTCGGCGTCGCGCGGTTTCCTCGCTCACTTTTCGACCTGATTCAAGCCGCGCGATAGGCAGTGCTGTTGGGACGACAGTTGTACTGTCGCCCCGAGGTGGCAGTGCAACTGCCACCCCAAGCGGTTTCTTGCTTGCACACTGCCGGCTTTCGTAAACCCGGAACTGACGCGGACCGTTCACTTTGGCGTTGTGTTGTGCGTGACTCGTGAACGGTTGCGCGGGGCGGTGAAAATGGCGCCGTTGGCGGGGCCTGAAACGATGTTCGGCAAAATGGCGGCGTCGCCGGTGGCTACCTTGTCGAGATATTCCCGAAACTTTTCTTGCACCTCGTCTGAAATATCGACGATTTCGATGTCGCCCTTCCAAAGCACTCGCTCGACGTTATTGCCCATGTCTTGCTGCTGCAAAATGAGGGCGTATTTGTCCTTGAATTGGCTGATGGTGAAATTGCGGAGCGCCGCCTGCATATCGATGTTGGGGTTGCTGTTCATAGCCGTTTGCCGGAGCATATTGCTTTTTTGAATGAGGAACTGAAGTTTTTGGTTCAAATCGTTCAGCGTCGTTTGGTCGTCGGCGTCGACGAGTTGTTTTTGGATTTCTTGGATTTCCGCATTGATCTTTTTCAAGGCCTCCAAGGTGCTTTTGCCCAACGACAACACGCGGAGCTTATCGTAAAAGTTTCCGTTGTTGACGATGCGCTGAATATTGACGACCGCCACCTTGACTTTCGCCGGTTCCGCGGACTTTTTGGCCGCCAGCTCCTCGGCCGCCGCCATCGACAAGCTCGCCGCCGACAAAACAACCAGCAAAATCGTATGCAAAACGGTCTTCATGTCATTGCCTTTCATGGGAAGAAACGGGAAAACGACTGCGACGCGGGGGGAAACGTTCCCCCATTGCGATTCGCTGCATTATGAACAAGGCGATTGCGATTGTCAAGATATTACGCCTCTTTTCCGAAACCCGCTTCTCGCTTATATTTGTGGCATGAAGAATGGACTTCGATCATACGGGCTTGGAGCCGCGTTTTTGGCCGCCGCCGCGCTGTTCGGCGACCCGTGGTCGTCGCTTCGAGCCCAGGGGGTCACGACCGTTTCTGCCGGCCCGTTCGAACTGGCCGATGCCGTTCAAGTCGATCAAATCGAACACGCCGTTCGCGCGCACGTCGATCGAATTGCTCCCCTTTTGGCCGATCGACAATGGAACGAGGCCATCGACATCCTTTGCCAACTGTCGGAAACGCCGGACGAAAAACTGGTGGCCGTCGACGCCCGCCGCTATGTCGGGCTGCGTGAGTGGTGCCAGCGCCGGCTTGCGGCGTTGCCGCCCGAGGCGTTGAAAATCTATCGCGGCCGCATCGATCCGGCCGCCAAAAAATGGGTCGAGCAGGGTATCGCCCATCGAGACGCCAAGCCGCTGCAAGAAGTCGTCGATCAGGCGTTGGCGAGCAGCTTCGGCGATGATGCGCTGATGGCGCTCGGCGAAATGGCGTTCGAGTCGGGCGATTTCGCCGCCGCGCGCCGCCATTGGGAGCGGATCGTGCCGAACGGGTCGCCCGGCCACTTTCCCGATACCCATCTCGATCTGGCCGCGGTTCGCGCGAGGCTCGTGCTTGTTTCGATTGTCGCGGGCCAGCGCGATCGCGCGCGCGGCGAGCTGGCCGAGTTCGTTCGTTTGCACGCGGACGCGAAAGGCCGGCTCGGCGGACGCGAAGGACTTTTTGGCGAACGGCTGCAATCGCTGCTGGCGGAAAGCGCGTTGTGGCCGGCGGAGAAATCGCGCGAGGCCGATTGGCCGACGTTCGCCGGCAACCCGAGCCGCAACAAAACGGCCGAGCCGCTTGTCGATGTCGGAGTGCCGCTATGGCGAATGGCGTTGCGACCGGCGGCCGTCGCGCAGGCGGCGACCGATACGAAACCCGTCGGCGAAGATTTTCGCGAGCCGTTGAGTTTTTATCCGTTATTGATCGACGGCCGCGTGCTGGTGGGCGATGATCGGCGGATTTGGGCGTTGCGGCGGAACACCGGCGCGCCGGCTTGGGGGAAAAATGCGGTGATTTACAACAGCGAAAATGCGGACAAGTTGGACTCGCCGACCGTTGGCGTGTTCGGCGTGCCGCGATTCACGATGACCGTTTTCCGCGAAAAACTTTTCGCCCGGCTGGGTTCGACGCTCACCGGCCGGCCGAACGGCGGCGGTTTTTCAACGTCGCCGGGCTATTTGGCATGTCTCGATTTGTCGGCCGAGGGGCGATTGCTTTGGAAAATCACGCCGGAGGAAGGCTGGGCGTTCGACGGCTCGCCGGTGGCCGACGACTGCGGCGTTTACGTGGCGATGCGGCGGCAGGACATTCGCCCCCAGGCGTTCGTCGCCTGTTTCGACGCCGATACCGGCCGGCTGCGGTGGCGGCGATTCGTCTGCGGCGCGGAAACGCCGCCGCGCGGCGCGATGTTCGAGCAGACGCACAACCTGCTGACGCTTTCCGGCGGCACGATTTATTTCAACACGAATCTTGGCGCCGTGGCGTCGCTTCGAGCCGACGACGGACGGCTGCTTTGGGTCAGCTTGTATCCGCGAGCGCTCAAGGGCGATTTGACGAAACTCCGGCCGCACTGGCGACGCGATTTGAATCCTTGCATTTGTGATCGCGGCACGCTTTACGTCGCCCCGGCCGACAGTCCGCGGATTTTCGCCTTCGATGCCGCCACGGGCCAGGCGATTTGGCAGACCGGCGACGAAGTGGAAGACGCCACGAGCCTGTTGGGCGCGTCGGGCGATTGGCTCATTGCCGGCGGCGGGCGGCTCTATTGGATCAGCCTGAAGGAAGAATCGCGCGGCCGGGTGAAACGCATGTGGCCCGACGGCCCCGAGCGGCCCGGCTACGGTCGCGGCCTGCTTGCCGGCGAAAGCGTGTTGTGGTCCACACGCGACAGGCTTTATATTTTCGACCAGCACACCGCTCGGCCGCAAAAAGTGGTTGATCTCGCCGCATTGGGCCTTTCCGGCGGAAATCTTTTGGTCATTCACGGCCAACTTTTGATCGCCACCGAACGCGAATTGATCGCCGTCGGCCTCCATGGCGGCGCGAAAACGTCCGAAAAACTGAAAACTGAGAACTGAAAACTGACGACTAAAATCATGTCTGAACCCAACGATCTTCAAGCCGCACAAGAACTCAGCGACGCCTATCGACGCATTGTCGAACAACTTGGCCGCGTTATCGTCGGACAACAACAAGTCATCGAAGAACTGTTGACGGCCATGTTCGCACGCGGCCATTGTCTTTTGGTCGGCGTGCCGGGCTTGGCCAAAACGCTGCTGATTCGCACCCTGGCCGAATCGCTCGACCTCGAGTTCCGCCGCATTCAATTCACGCCCGACCTCATGCCGAGCGACATTACCGGGACCGAAATGATTCAAGAAAACCGGCAGTCGGGCGTACGGGAATTGCGATTTCTCAAGGGGCCGATTTTCGGTAACGTGATTCTGGCCGACGAAATCAACCGCACGCCGCCAAAAACGCAAGCGGCGCTTTTGGAGGCGATGCAGGAATATCAAATCACGGCCGGCGGCGCTCGCCATCAGCTTGCCCAGCCGTTTTTCGTGCTGGCCACGCAAAATCCCATCGAGCACGAGGGCACCTACCCGCTGCCCGAGGCCCAGCTCGATCGATTCATGTTCAACACGTTCGTCGATTATCCCGAGGAGGAAGAGGAGTTCGACATCGTGCGCCGCACAACAGCCGACATCACGGCTACGGTGACGCCGATATTGTCGGGCCAGAAGATTTTGGAGTTGCAAAAGATTGTGCGCCGCGTTCCGGCGGCCGAGCACGTGATTCGCTACGCGATGAAGCTGGTTCGCATGACGCGGCCGCACAAAGACGCCGCGCCGCAGTTCGTGCGCGATTACGTCAATTGGGGCGCCGGTCCGCGTGCAAGTCAGTATTTGATCTTGGGCGCAAAATCGCGCGCCGTTTTGCAAGGCCGTTTTCACGCCGGCATCGACGACGTTCGCGCCGTCGCGTTGCCGGTGCTGCGCCATCGCATCGTGACGAACTTCAATGCCGAAGCGGAAGGCATGAAGCCGG
>CAZWNM010000271.1:0-4470 GCA_964635765.1 uncultured Planctomycetaceae bacterium
GAACCAGTCGTAACAGTAGTTGTAATAGCAATTCGGATTGTACGGCATCATCGGCGACGGACCGACATAGAAGTCCCAATCCAATTCCTTGGGCGGATCGCAGTCGGCCGGGCGACCCAAACTGCCGTAGCGATCGACGTCCATCACCCGCACTTCCACGATGTTGCCCAACCGACCCGACTGAATAATCTCGACGGCTTTTTTGTAATGCTCACGGCTGTGTTGCTGCGTACCGATCTGCACGATACGGTCATGTTTTTTAGCGGCCTCGATGGCGAAACGCCCCTCGCCGATGAAGCGACTCAACGGTTTCTCTACGTAAACATCCTTGCCGGCCCGACAAGCGTAAATCGTGCAGAGGACATGCCAATGAGCGTTGGTGGCCACCAGCACCACATCGACGTCCTTGTCATCGAGCAGCTTGCGGAAATCGTGATATTCGCGGACTCTCTCGCCGCCGGCCAATGTGCGAAATTCAGCCATCCGCTTGGAATTCACGTCACAAACGGCTACGACTCGCGTACCGGGCACTTTCATGAAACTGGCCATCACGTCACGGCATCGATTCCCGCAGCCGATCACGCCGACATGGATGGTTTCATTTGGCCCGGGCGAGGCCGAATCTCCCGCCGCGGACAGACCAGCGCCAGCCCAACTCGATGCGGCGGCGGCCGCTGTAATCCCCAAAAAATCACGCCGATTCGTTAGATGACTCATAAGAGACTCCTCATGGGTAATGGGGTTAGGATCGCCATACTCGAAAACCGCTTCACGCGGAGCGTCTAAGGTTCTCCAACAAAATCTCTAAAAACATTGTGTTGGCCAGGGCCGCGATCGGACTGCCGGCGAGGGGACGCTTCAGTGTGTCGATCAGCCGCCGCTCACGCTGCTTTTGATCTGCTTGTGGTACTTGATGACGATGGCGCTGCGTTTTGCGTCGATGCCGATCAAAAGCCCCTGCTCCGACAATTCTTTGCCGCCGATCTGCTTTGGAGTGGACGCATCGAGGTTCATTATATCATAAACGGCGTTCGGGTCCATTCCGTGGAGTTTTACGCGGATCGACTCATACGGACTTTCCGCATGTCGAAACGCTTGGATCATGCCTTCGCCCAAGTCGGGTCGGTCGAACTGCCACGCCATCCACGCCGTTTGACTGCGGCTGTGCGGCGTGAGCGGATAATAATCGCCCGAGAAATAAATGCTCATCGCGCGCCACTCGGCGACCATTCGACGGTAGTTGGTCCAATCGAGTCCCGGCCGTCGCGGCTCGTTGCGGCCGATCGCAAACCACGGGCACCACTGACTCCGCGCCATGTACTCGTCGTTATCGCCGTTCGGTACGCCGGTGCCATAATAGGGCACCCAGGAAGCCAGCCCGTAGGTCTGACTTTGCATATCGGCCGCCTCGTCGCGGTAGTCGCTGCGCAATAGCGGCGCCGCGCGGCGGAGCGTCTCCAAATCGTTTCGCCGTCCGCCGGACGCACACGAATCAATCCACATGCCCGGATGCCGCCGCCGCAATTCGTCCCAATACGCCAAATAGCCCTGCACATGCAGATTTTCGGCGATGCCTTGCCGGTCGGACGAATCGGCGCCGCGCCAGGAATTCAGCGGGTCCATATTAAAATCCTGCCGATACAGGTCGATCCCTTGTTCGGTAATCAGTTTGTCGATGTGCTCGACGACCCACTTCCACGCGTCGCGGTTGCCTAAGTTCAACAGCGCACCGTTGCGACCGCCAAAAATCCACTCCGGATGATTCTTTGCCAACCACGAATTCGGCGTGACCCGTTCCGGCTCGAACCACGTGACCAGCTTCATCCCCTTCGAGTGAACGTAATCGGCGACCGGCTTGATGCCGTTGGGATAACGTTTCGGGTCGGGTTGCCACGTCCCAGTATTCGACCAGTCGTTGCCGCAGGGATACCAGCCGGCGTCGATCCACCAATAATCGAGCTTCACGCCGGCGTTGACGTAAGTTTTGGCGTATTCGATTTCGTCGGCCGCCGTACTCCTCATTCCCGGATAAAAATCGCTCGTACACATCATCAGCGAGGGCGGGATCGGTTTTCCGCCGGGACGCGGCATGTTGTGTGCCGTCATCCAGCGACGCCAGACGTTTTGCGATTGAACCACGTCCGAACCCTTCCAAAACATGAGCGCCATGAGCGGCGAACGAATTTCCTCGCCAGGCTTTAAATAAAGATGCGTGAGTTCCTGACCCGCCGTGATTTGCAGTCCTTTTGCGGCATCGCGTGTGAAGCTCGACGCCCATTGGCCCGGCCAACCAACGACGACGATTACGCCGCCGCCTGGCATGGATAGATTGTAGTAGGGAAACGTCCTGTTGGTGGGTCGTCCGCCCTCGGGCGTGAATTTCACGATTGCATTGGGGCCGAGCGTCGTTTCATAGGGTTCATAGGACTCTGGCGAGGGACAGAAATCTCCCTTGATACCGTGCAGCACGAATTCGCCGCCGTCGGCGCGTTCCCATCGCGTATCGATGGCCTGAATATTTTGCAAGATTGGCGTGTTGGCCGTGCCCGTGTTGCGAAAATAGACGGTCCATTCGACAACCGGGTAGTCGGAGTATTCAACCGACGCGCAACGGACTTCGAGCTTGGTTTTCGGATCGGTCCATGTGTGTGTTCTTCGGGTGCGTTGTTCGTCGAGTTTCGTGGTTTCCGATTGGTTCGGCCAGTTGGCCAACAGAGCAACCGATGACTTTCCATCATAGGTGAATGTGAACGGTGGACTGTTTAACGCAATGTGTTTTGCAACCCATTGGTTCTTGGCCTGCATATCCTCCGGCATCACCGCGGCTGCGCGGGCGTCCAATACGATCCAACAGAATCCAACCGCCACGGCCACAAGGCAACCCATGTAACGAATGTCCATCGAAGTTCTCCTCAATCAAGTTGTCGATAGGAAATAGCCTATTGGAAAAAGACTCACCCAGTGACGCGAAGCGGTTTGGTTTCGCTTTCACATCGTTTGTGATCGAGGTTGATCAAGGCATCGACCTTGGTCATTTGGTGGATGTTGGCCGGTTCATGAGGCGAGACGACTTTGCAAGGTGCGATTCCCAATGCCGCCACGGAATACTTGATTCCTGCCAGCCAGTTCGGGCCGGACATGGTCAAGTGTTCCTTCAACAGCATCGCTCGGTCCATCAGGCGAGCGACCTCGTCGCCGTCACCGCGGATGCCGGCCTCATACAATCGCAGGTAGGTTGTCGGATCATAGTTTGCACAGACCGGGACGATTCCCTTGGCTCCCGCCAAAAGGGCCTGGCCGCTGATCGTTTCGTCGCCGGCCAACACGGTAAGTCCTACGTCCTTCCCTCGTTGAATCAGTTTGTTCAAGTAGGGCCAATCTCCCGCACTATCCTTGCAATGCCGAATCCAACCGCAAGCGGCCATCTCGCAAAGCGTTTCGACTGCCAGCGTAGAACCGGTGCATTGCGGGATGTTGTAGGCGACAATCTCCATCTCGCCGGCGGCCTCCTTGGCCTGTCGAAAAAGCCGTAGGTGTTCCGAAGCGGCATGAACGGCGAGATAGAACGTCGGCGTCAGCACAGCATAGCGATAACCGATCTGCCGCAGCCACTCGATTTTGTGGCAGGCCCGGCGTGTCGATGTATCCATGACGCCGGCCAGCAGCGGAATGGCATGGCCGACTTCATCCAACGCGATTTTGACCATCCGCCGCCATTCGGCATCGACCAGCAACGGTCCTTCGCCCGCGGAACCGCCCACAAAAATGCCGTGTACGCTCGCCGAAATCAATCGACGAAGGATTTTGCGAAACGCCGCTTCATCGACGTCTTCCTTGTCGTTTAGGGGCGTGATGACGGGAACGATAACACCATGGAGACACTTATTGTTCATGTTGAAAACCTGCTAAAAATAGAGACCACCGTTGACATTGATCGTTTGCGCCGTGATGTAACTGCTGGCATCCGAAGCCAAAAACACAACGGCTTGAGCGGCTTCCTCCGGCGCTTCAGGAGAATATTGGCGGCGGCTTGCTTGACCGCCTCCGACTGCATGCCCGCTTCCGCCATTTCGGAGGCGATCAATCCTGCGGCCACGGTATTGGAGCGAATGTTGCCTTTCGCTCCAAAGCGGGCAGCAACTTGCAACGAGATCAGCCCGGCCTTGCTGGCCGCGTAATGGGCCGTGCGCGGACCGCCCTATTGCCTACTCACGAAACCGATGTTAACGATACTTCCGCCTCACCCTGTCATATCGCAAATTGTTCGACAAGACCGTTCGACAAATCAAAGCAACATCATCGGGCGGAAGCAGTATCCAAAGGAGCAGCAAGTAAAGTTGCGAAACATATTTCGGAGCGAGTTCTTAATGATCAAGTTTCGGAAGGTTGTCGCTCGCATCTTTAGGCGATGGGATGCAATTGCTTGTTGCGCCAGGCTGGGCATACCAAAATACGCCGACGGTATAATCG
>CAZWNM010000272.1:0-4469 GCA_964635765.1 uncultured Planctomycetaceae bacterium
TGTCGACCGCCGAAGGCCGAATGTCGAGAGCGCCGGCTAACTCGGCGATGCTTAGTTGCTGGCAAAGCCGGCCGTAAAGCACGCGCACGTAATCGCCTTTGGATTCCCGATAATATTTGGCTGCAATCGATTCCACCGCTTGTCGCAGCAGGTTCTCGACCCAGGCAGCATAAAACATCTCAGTCTGCACATCGTCGGTTGCCTCAGGCTGAGCCCATTGGTCGGCCGCGTCGCGACCGAGCCGATCGCGCCCCGCTTGCACCCGATGCCGGTTGGCAAGGATTTTCCGGGTGACGCTGCACAAAAGGCTGCGCAACCGCGCCGTACGATTGGCAATCCATCGCACCAGCAGCCGGCTTTCCCAAAGCACTTCAAAGGTCTGTACCGCCACGTCCTCGGCGTCGTTGAGCTGTCCAGCCCCTGATCGCAGGGCAAATCGGCATACCGGTCCCCAGTAATCCCCTAAAAAATCCTGCCAGTCTTCCGCGGTTCCACCAGTGGACAGACGCTGAATGAGCGTAAGGCGAGTTTCTGGAAAACTCATGGTACGTAGCTCCACAAGACCTGCGTGTCGCCCCTGTAGGATAACCGAAATCGTCGGCTCCGCAAGCCCGAAATCACCAGGAAGAGAATACGCTCGCACCACGTTACCGTATTGGCACCCCAGCATTTTACATTCCGATGTCGAAAATCCTTCGTTTGATCGACCTGTTTCGGTAACCCCACGATTCTTGACATGGGAACCACGTGGTGGCATTTTGGTTGTGTTCGCCTGCGGGTCAAAGCGTCCATCTGCGGGCGCTGTCTAGGAAGAAGGCATTACCGGAAAACGTATGCCATCAACCAGAACGACTTTCGCAGTCCGCGCGCTCGCTCGATTTCATCGCCACGTAGCTGTAGAGAGTCGATTTTGACATCTTTAGCGTGGCACAGATATCGTCGAGGCTCACTGTTTTGTCGCCGTAGAGCTTCTTAGCCAGAATAACCTTTGGCTCATTCGGCCGCATTGGAGGATGGCCTCCTTTACGACCGCGAGCTCGGGCGGCTGCAATCCCTGCCTTTGTCCGTTCCTGAATCAGCCGTCGCTCGGACTGGGCGAGCGCCGAGAACACATGGATGATAAGCTCGCCCGACGGAGTTGTCGTGTCGATTGCCCCGTCACAGACTGAGCGGAACCCGACGCCCATTTCCTGGAGTTGATCGATCAGTGTCACTAAGTGGCGAACCGAGCGTCCGAGTCGATCGAGTCGCCAGACAAGCAAGACGTCGCCGTGATGAAGCTGATGGAAGCAGGTGTCAAGCCCAGGTCGATCTCGTGTTACACCCGACGCCTTATCAGTGAAGATCAGTTCTTTTGCAACGCCATACTTTTGCAGAGTATCGAGCTGCAAATCAAGGTCTTGGCTGCCCGTGCTTACACGGGCATACCCGACCAGACGAGACCCGTGCAGGTTCAAGTCCTGTCTCTCGCACTTGATTGCTCTGGAGTCATTTGAAAAGGGATGCACGAAGTGGTCCAAAACGCTGGCTCGTCTTTTGGGCTTTCTTGACTCTGTCGCTTTCCACCGAGCGACGGGCGTAGCGGTGTAGAACCTCTCGCGCGCGAACGCGGAGGAACGACAAGCTTTCAACGCGTTAGCGGTTGACCGGCTGTTGCATCGCCGGCTGATTCGCTTGGCTGACGGTTGCTTGCTGCGGATTGGACGTCCGCGCCTTGAGGAGCGACTCTTCTGGCACACATGCCACAAACGCCCGGCCTTGCGGACCTTGTGCGATATTGTGTATGAAGAGCGACGGAGTCTGGTTATTCTTGTCGAAACCGAGGAATGTCTCAAAGCCCTGTTTGGCGGGCCCGCGCACCGGGCAGAAAAGTCCTTCCCGATTGCGAAGGATCAGTTCGCCGCCGCGATCGGCGTTCGCGGTCATCTCGACGGCAATCTGCTGCTGCTCCAGCGATTGCTGCGTGGCGTTCAACGTGGCCAACAGTGAATGGCCGACGATCAGATTGCCGCGGACCTGATTAGCGACTAGTCCGCCGGTCGCCGTGATGGTTCCTTCGGCCGATATGCGACAGCCCTTGTCGGCCGAGGCGTCCGCGGAGACGATCAAGTTTTTCGTGACCTGAACCGTCTCGAATGTCGCCGTTTTTTGATCTTGCACGTCGGGGATGAGCCAATGACCAATCATGCCGCCGATAAGTCCGCAAAGCAACGACGTCGGGAGCAACCATTTCGCGTTCATTATATTACCTTATGCTCATGAAAAGAGATTTACGAACATGCCGAGACGAGTACGCCCCCATTTTTTCGACTAGGCAGCCATAAAACTTTACAAAATCGGCAAAATCGACAATTTCAGCCCATCTTAACACAGCCCATTTTGACAATGGTCCGTTTTGTCGTGCCGACGACGTTTACCAAGCGTACTGCAATGCGGCTGAAACGGCGTTGGCCGTGTCGTTTTGGCCGGCCAGAACGTCAAAATTGCCGAAGACGGTGAACGTCTTGGTGAGGCGATAGTTGACGCCCAAGCCTAAAATCGCCACATCGCGATCGACGGTTAGGCCGGAGACGGCGAACGAGGTGCTGCTCACCGTGGCGAACGTGGCGTCCAACACGCGGGCATCGTCGAGGAATTCATGCCGCCACGCCGCCCGGGCTTCGAGGGTCCATTGTTGGCCCGATCCGGTCTGGAACGTGCCTGCCACGCGAGCGCCCAACAAACCGCGGCAAGCCGCGGCCGACTCGCCGCCGCTGGTGATGTCGATGGAATCGGCGCCCTGCTCCGTGAAAGCGTCCTGATACGCTTCAATGTATTCCATCGCGAGATACGGTTGAAAATGGAACATCTGGGCGGACATTGTTCGGCCGATTTCCGCGTAGAACGAATAATCCTTGCCGGCGGTGTTGACGTGGGCGATTCGATCGATGGCGGCGAAATCGATGGAACGCGTCGTGGTGTAGGAGTTGTAACCGCCGGCGGCGATGCCGGTGAAGTAAAACGTCTCAAAATCATGGTTCAAATAGACGGCCAATTGGCCCCCGTCGATCGAGCCGTTGTCGTTGCGGTCGTCGAGCGTCGCATACGTGTCCGAATAACCGCCGACCACGCCAATTTGGGTTCTATCGCTGAATCGGCGCTCGAGGCCGACGGCCAGCCCGCAACTCTTATAGTGCAAACCGCTGGCATTGCCGTCGGAGCCGAAAGTCGCATCCTCGCCCATGCCTTGCGCCCAGGTGGTCCAACCGGAGTCGCAAAGCAGATCGCGGTTGTCGTAACCCGGATAGCCTTCCGAGCGATTGGGGTCATCGTCGTCGCACGGCCCGCGCATCATCACTTGCGATTGCAGGTGTTGCGAAATGGTTCGCATGAATTGTTCATCGGTTTCGATATCGACCGTGGCGAGGCTTCCGTGAATTTCGCCGCTCAGGGCATTGAGCGCCGCTCGGGCGTCTGGGACGTTGAGCGTGTTGAGGTTCGCCAGGACGGTGGCGAAGTCCGGGTTGATAACACCCATGGCTCCGCCACTCTGGGAATCGAGATAGGTACCCACGGCGTGCTCGTTGGGCGTGTTGCCCACATCATCGTAGCTGCCGCCGCCGGGGCCGCCGGCTTTGAGTACAATGTAGGCATCCGTGGCGTCATACTTCAGCACGGCGTCGAGGAAGGCGAGGTTATCGGTGACGCCCGTGAACTGGCCGGAGACGCCGCCGTTGGCGGTCAGGAAGACGAACTTTTCTCCAATATAATAGTTGCTGCCCGCGGCGAAGACGTGGACCATGCCGCCGTTCAAGGTAGCGGTGTTGGCAACGATTTTGTCGGAACTGCCGGAACTGTTGATTCGAATGTCGAGTGAACCTCCAGCGTCATTGGTGAAGTTGTGGGCGACGTGGAGCGTTCCGATGGAGGAGCCGCCGGGCGCGACGACGCCGTCGTTGGTCAATGCGCCGAGCGTTCCTATGCCGCTGAGGAAACCGCCGGGGCCAACGGTGGCCGGCCCGGTGCTAACGCCGTCAAATTCGCCGATGCCGCCGAGAAAATTGAGATTGGTGCCGTCGACGTTTCCGGCGAGTTGCCAATAACCGCCGGTGACGTTGATGGTCCCCACGCCGTTGATGTTTGGGGCCAGCGTTTTATTGCCATCGGTGCCGGCGAGGTTCAGAATGTTGTTGTTGTTCGAGCTGAGTTGGATAGCCCCGACGATGTTGCAACCGGCATACAGGGTGATGACGTCGGCGGTGGAGCCGGCGTCATATATGGCGTAGGCGGGGCCGCCGGTCGAGGTCGCGCTCAAAGTGGCGCCGTTGTGGAGGGTCAGGTTGATTCCGTCCGTGGCATAAATGCCGTAGGCGGCAGCCGAGCCGTTGGCAATGATTTTGCCGCTCAGGTTGGCGATGTTGACAGAGCCGGCGGAAACGGCGACGGCGGTGCCCGCGGTGGCCGTGGCGGAAACGATGCCGCTCAAGTTG
>CAZWNM010000273.1:0-4469 GCA_964635765.1 uncultured Planctomycetaceae bacterium
CCTGCGTTAACCAGGAGGCCGACCGAGGCGGAGGGTCGATCGGGGCAAATGCGTAGGTGTTTTCTTCCGATGGGTTTGGCAAACTGTTTGTGAACTCGGGCTTTTTCTCAAACGGTTGCGGAGCGGCAGCTTTATCCGGAGGCTCCGGCGGTCGCGTCACAGCCAAATGCGCCGGTGGCCTGTTTGCAGTCGGATGTTCGCGGGATTGGAGGTTGGCGTCGTAGGCGGCCTTCTTGAGCGGGTCCAAAAGGCACGTCTTGGCCGATTCGATCTCGAAGGCAATCCGTTTGGCCCGAATTCCATGTTCACCCTTGGAAAACTGGGCCAGTTTGGCGAGTTGTTGTTGTGCATGACTCTCGATCGCGTCGGCCTCGGCCGCGAATGGGGCCAGACCCAACAGTTGATAATTCGTCAACGGCCGCTGCTTGTCCTGAATGCCAAGCCATTCGGCATAGGGATCGATTTTGTTGTCCATAAGAACGTGCCCTTTGTTCTTGAAAAGACGCCGAGATCGGATCCCGGGCGCCGCCATTGCAAGCATGACGGCAGCGTGCGTTAGACCCCGGGAACGTTCCAAGGAATGCTGCCGCCGATCGCGATGATCCAAACGGCGGCGAATATAACAAAAGCCAAGGCGATAATCAGATTGATGCTGACAAATATCCAAAAAGTTCGCAACGCATCGTAACTCTTTTCGAGAAGAATGGGGTGAGGGCTGAACCGCAAGCTCGCCACGTGGCCGGCATAGCTAAGAAGCAACAAGCCGCCTGTCACATAATCGAGTCCAAAGATCAACGCAAACAATCCCCAAGCAACGATGGGTGGCAAATGATGATTCGCACCCTGAATCAGCGCAAAAATACCCCCAACAATTACAAATCCGGCATATACAAAAAAGACGATGGCGATAAAAATCACCCAGGGGCGAGAGGAAAGGGCGGACCTGCAAAGACTGGCCGGCAACTCGCCAATCCCCGTCGCAGGTTCCATGAATGGCGCACCCCCACCAACTTGGGCCTGCGACGCGGCCAAATTCGGCAAAAGGCCGGGAACCTGTTGGGCGGAAACCCATTGCGGCATCCCATCCGTCCAAACAAAATCATCCGGCTTCAGCTTTCCGGCCGCCACCATTTGCTGGATAGTTGCTTGATCGACCGGCCCGACATCCGAGTTGTCTTTGCGATACCACCACCGCGAACCGGCCGCTCGCGGCGCTTGTCCGTCATTTTTTGCAGCCCCTCGACGTTCGCTTGCCGCCTGCTGCGAAGCCACGTCAAGCGGAACATCATCGCCGACAAACAGTTCGGGGTAGCTGGACGCCCGAACCCAATTCGTGGCATCCGCGGAAAGTTCGTGCATTCGGCTCAATTGCCCGCGCCGGGCGAGCATTTGCAATTTTTCTTGGTCGTAAGGACCGAGAACTCTGCCTTTCATGCGAATATAAAGTTGTTTTTCCACGATTTTTCAACCTGTCTGTTTGTAAGACCTTAAATTTCCCGCCATCATTGCACGGATAAATAGATGGGGCGTCCTTCCACCAGAAGCGAGTCTTGGGGGCCCGCCGAAGAGTCGATCTTGACGGTGCCTCGCTCGAATTGGCCAATCGTGGCCAATTGGGGTTTGCCCCCGGCAGATCGGCGGCAGACCACTATTAGTGGACCGGCTGCATTCGGCGTGCGAGGCATCAAACACTTCCAATGTCCGTCCCTGGTCTGATGCAGCCATCCGACCCAACGAAATTCCGCAGGCCGGGGCGGCGTTTTCCAATCGTACATGGCTGTTTTGATTGCAGCATTGACATCGGGAAAAGTTTCCAATAGTTTCGCCGCATTTTCGCGTTCCTTGACCGCCGGCTTGTCATCCGGGTCAAGCCAGTTGGCAAAGGCGTTGATCTTATTCTCCGAAAACCATTCGAGGTGTTTGCGGAATGCGAGATCGAGACAACAACTCCCCCGAACGCCGATTTCCAGCGTTTGTTGGAGAAGATTCGCCTTCAAAACAGGGTCCATTGCGTGATCCGCCTGGAGGATGGCGATGATTTTGCAGAACGACTCTTCCCAATTGGCATCGGCAAGCGAATTGAGAATCGGTTGGACGTGTTCCGCAACGGCCGTTTGCGGCGAGCGGCCCACTTGTTTCACGCGGTCGCCTTTTTTAATCAATTGCGACCTCGCTTTCCCGTCAAAATTGCAAATGTATCGGAAGTTGGTTCCGACCTCGGAATCCACAGTGACAGTCGGACGTTCGGCGGCGTAATATCGAAGCGTTTCATTGCCGTTGTCCTCTTTGCTTATCTCAATCATCCAGGCGTCGGCCACCAGGCGATCCGCAAAGAGCTTTTTCAAGGAAGCCTCGATTCGCTCGCCGCCGTTGTCGCGATTGGCAACCGCTTTGAGATAAGGCAGCAAGTGGCGAACGCCGTCAGACTCCTTACATTCGGAAAACGTGTCGGCCATATTGATTGCCAGCTTGACTTGTTCTTCGGCGGCCGCCGGCCGAAGCCCCTTGAGGCCGGTTTGACGCCACGGCACGGCCAGTTGGTTCCACTCGGCGACCGATTGCCAACACAACGACTCCTCAGCGGCGCGTTTGACGTCCGGCGTGCGTTCGGAGTCGGGATTATGCCGGACGTATTCCTGCAGAGCCTTCCGATAGTTCGTCGCTTCGCCGACGGCGGCCGTGATCTGTCGGACGTCGTTTTCCTCGCTTTCTTGCCGCTGCACGGCCGATTCCAGCGCGGTCGCGCGTTCTTGAAGCGTTGTGATTCTCGCCTGCAACGCCGAGCTTACATGGCCGCTGATGTTTTCCCAAGCCTTGAGATTTCCCGTGAAGCTGTTCAAGTTGGCTCTTTGCGAACTGGCGTTCGCAATTTTATCTCGTTCGATTTGCGTCAACTGTTTGCTAAAATCTTCATACTGACGCACGAACGCCTCGTCGAGCCGATTCTGCCATCGGCCTTGAACCTGAGCGGCGAATTTTTGGGCGTCGACGACGCTCGTCCGCTCTTCGTCGGTTTGCGACAAGGCATCCGCCTCTTTCAACTCGCCCTGGGGCAACTCCAGTTCCCGCCACAGATGATCGAGCGTCGCTTGCGACTGTTCGTTGTCCAGCATTTTGAGCGTCTGGTCTAGCCGCTGCTTCGCGCCAACCAACTTTTGTGAAAATGTCGTCTGCCGCGTCTTCTCTTCCTTCTGCTTCTTTTGCACCAAGACGAGCAATTCATGGATGCGTTGGTCCTTTTGGGCTTTTGGCGATAAATTTTTTATTTGCGACTCCGCTTGCTCGAAATGCCCATGCTCCAGTAGAATGGGCACATTTGCAGTTGCAACGACGATATCCCGCTCGTAATTTGCGTTGGCGACGAGCGTCTTGAGACCCCACGCCGCGACAACAATGACGACGACAACCGCCGTTGCCAACAGCCCCTTGCGAATCCAAGCCGAACGCCGCAATACGGCAAGCCGAGCGAGGCAACGCTCTTCAAGATCATCGGGCAAATCGCCGCAATCGGTCGCTTCCGTATACAGCCTCTCCAGTTGCGCGAGCGATCGTCCGCTGGCAACGTTTTTCGTAAGCGCGGCCACGGCGGCCTCGTATGCCTGCTGTTCCTGCAGCGTTTCGTCCTGTTCGTCGAGCCAGTGCAATGCCGGAGCGGCTCGATCGACGACCTGCGGCGGCAGTTCCCAATGGGAGGAAGCGACGATCTCGTTCCAACGGTCGCGAAGCGTTCGGCCGAGTTCCGGCTGAAACTGAGTCATGGCGGCGCTGAGTTCCGTCGCCAGCCGCTCCAATTGCGACTGCATCGCCCAGTATTGCAATCTCGCCAACGCCTCGCCGGCCGACTTAGCCAATGACGGCGGCGGCGGATTCTTCCAGTCCGGGTTGGAAAGTTCCACATCGAGCACCATCAGCGATTCGGCATCGCCGCCGCGCGCGGCCACTTCCACTTCCGTCTGAATCTGCTTCTGCCGCTCCATTTCAAATATCCGCAGGTCTTCCTGCCACACCGGATTGTCGGGGTCCATGTCGGCCAATCGGCGCAGGACTTTGATGCGAAGCGTCAAGGGGCCGTGGCCCAACGCCAAGAGGCGATGGATTCGCAACACCGACGACATCGGCTGTTCGACGGCATAGGCTTCGTTCAGGTCGGCGGCCACGTCGAGCATCAGGGGCGTGGAGGAAGCCATGCCGCTGCGCTCGGCCAATTCCATCCATTGCGTCCGTTCGGGAAAGTCCAAAACCGCCACCACGTCGAGCAGATTCGGCTCCATTTCGCACAATTGGATAGCCTCGCTGCGCAGTCCTTGCCGGAGTCGCGTGCCGCACTGGCGGAGTCGTTCGTTGACTTCGTCGCAAGCCACGGAGTAATCGGCCGCCGCCGCGCGCAAGAAGTCCATCCCCTCGCCGCCGTTGGAGCCAAGCAAGCTGCGAACGTCGTCAACAATGCGCTGGTAGTCTAGCATGATGGT
>CAZWNM010000274.1:0-4466 GCA_964635765.1 uncultured Planctomycetaceae bacterium
CGTTGCTTTGCGCGATTTTTTCATCGAAGGAAGGCGCCGGAAGCTACTATTTTATGGAACCGACGGCGATGGCGGCCCTCGTCGTTTGCCGCTTCGGCCTGTGCGAATTGCGGCGTCACAATGAAACCTATTCGCGGTTCGCGTTGCTATTGATTGTGGCAATTGCGCTGCCGCCGTCCTCGGCGTTTTTATTTCAGGAGGCCGGCTGCGCGCGGAATCGCGATGAAACCGCTCCGCTGGTCTTGCAAAATCTCAAAAAGGACGGCCGCATTGCCGTCCTGGCTGACGGCGAATACGTCGATCGTGCGCTCGCCGCCGGACTGACGCTCCAGGTCAACGATCCGTTCCTCTTCCGCTTGTTGGTCGATAACGGCGGCCTGGCGCTCGATCCGCTGCTGAAGGCGATGGATCGCGGCGACGTGCAGTATTTGCTCCTTGCCAAAACGCCCGAAGAATATGAAGCCGCCGATAAAATCAAACAGTCGCAGCAGCGATGGCCGGCCGCCGTGCTGCTCCGCATGAAGCGGTACTACCAATTCGACCGAAAGTATGGTAGCATGATGGTTTTCCGGTATCGTCGCCCCGGCGGGTGATTTTTCAGCGGGTGATTTTTCGCCGTCTTCGCTTTTCTGCAGAGTTTCCAAGTGAAAAAACTGCTCATTACACTTCTGAAAGTCGCTATTTCCGTGGCGATTATCGCCTATTTGATTTGGAGTTCCACGCGGGGCAACCAAAACGCGAACGCCTTCCGCAACTTGGTCAATTTCCCGAAAAACTGGTGGATGTTGGCCGCGGCTTTCGCATGTTGCCTGGGCGCCACGTTGATAACATTCGTGCGGTGGTGGTATCTGGTTCGCGCCCTGGGCGTTCCTTTTCGGCTCGCCGACTCGATCCGCATCAGTTTCTGGGGCTACCTCTTCAATCTGGCGCCGCTTGGCATCGTCGGCGGCGACATCATCAAAACCGTCATACTCGGCCATGAACACCCGGCCTATCGCGCCAAAGCCTTGGCGTCCGTCCTGGTCGATCGCGTCATCGGACTCTACATCCTGTTCGTCGTCGGCACCGCCGCGATTTTATTGACCGGCTTTTATCGCATCGATCAAACCGACATCCACTGGATTTGCAATCTCGCGTTCATCGTCACCGCCGTCAGCACCGTCGGTCTCGTCGTCGTGATGGGACCGGACCTAAGCAACGGCCGCATCCTTCAAATCGTCGGGCGAATCCCACGCGTCGGCAAACCGCTGGTCAACGTCATCGAAGCCGTGCGATTGTATAACGCCAAGCCGGTCGTATTGATCGTCTCTTGCACGGTGAGCGTCGCCGTGCATTGCCTATTTGCGACTTGCTGTTACTTGATCGCCTGCGGACTGCCCGGCAATCATCATTCCCTCGCCATGCATTTCGTCATGATTCCATTGAGCAGCGCGACGAGCGCCATTCCACTGCCGATGGGCCCGTTCGAGCTTGTCTTGGATAAACTCTACCAATGGGTTCCCATCGCGGGGCCAGCGATTGCCGCCCTCCAAGGATTGGTCGTAGCGCTGGCTTACCGAGTGATGACGTTGTTGTTGGCCGCTTGCGGCACTCCCTACTACTTCGGCAATCGCCGCGAAATGGCCGAAGTTATGCACGAGGCCGAGGAAGAGGGGGGAGAGGCAATAGGGGAAAGGCAATAGGAACGGGAGGCTGGAGGCTGGAGATTATGATTGAAAAGCCGCTTGCGGCTTCGCCCTATTCCCTATCTCCTATTCCCTATCTCCTATTCCCTCAACTGCTTATGCTCGACCCTGCCGCTAAAATCGCCGAAAACGTATCCCGCATCCGCGGGCGCATCGCCGAGGCCGCCGCGCGCAGCGGACGATCGGCCGACGCCGTGACGCTCGTGGCGGTGACGAAATACGCATCGCTCGACGCCGTGCGGCACGTCCTCGCCGCCGGCTGCCATGATCTCGGCGAGAGCCGGCCGCAGCAGCTTTGGCAGCGCGCCGAATCGCTCGCCGATCCCTTGATCCGCTGGCATTTCATCGGCCATTTGCAGCGAAACAAAGTCCATCGCACGTTGCCGGCGGCGGCAATGGTGCATTCAATCGACAGTCCGCGATTGCTGGCGGCCATCGACGAGGAGCGGCTCCCATCGCCGATGCCGGTTCTGTTGGAAGTGAACGTCTCCGGCGACGCGGCCAAGCACGGCTTTTCGCCCGATACGGTTGAATCCTTCCTAACAACGTCCGCCCAATATAAAAACGTGTCGATTCGCGGGCTGATGTGCATGGGCGGATTGGAAAGCGACCGCGACGCCACCCGCCGCGAGTTCGCCTCGCTCAGAACGCTCCGCGACCGTCTTCGGCCGAACTGCCCGACGGGCGTCGAACTCGTCGAGCTTTCGATGGGCATGAGCGGCGATTTCGAAATGGCGATTGAAGAAGGCGCGACGTTGGTTCGTATCGGCTCGGCGTTGTTCGAGTGAATGTTTTCAGCGTGCGGCGTCGCCGCCGAATCCTTGGCCCCAGGCGGCAAAAAATGCGGCTTGGCAGCCAATTCCGCCCCGGGGGGCCGCTAGTCAATTTGACGCCGAGGCGGTATATTATGGCGGACTACGTTTCAATGCCGCTCCTTCTCACCTAGAAAACGCCTATGGCCAATACCGTTGTTCGAGAAACCTCGTTGCCAGGCTTGCCGGTTAAACGCGGCAAAGTGCGGGATGTGTATGATTTGGGCGACCGAATTTTGCTGGTCAGCACCGACCGCATCAGCGCCTTCGATTGGATCCTGCCAACCGCCGTGCCCGACAAAGGCTGCGTTTTGAACCAAATCGCCGCCTTTTGGTTCAACCTGCTTGGCGAGCCCAATCACGTAATCACCACCAATGTTGAGGATATGCAACTTCCGCCAGGGGTTGATCGCTCGCTGCTCGCCGGCCGCTCGACCCTCGGCCGAAAAACGGAGGTCGTGCCCATCGAGTGCGTGGTACGCGGCTATTTGGCCGGGTCGGGCTGGAAAGAATATCAACAGAGCGGCACCGTCTGCGGCGTGAAATTGCCGCCGGGCCTGACCGAAAGCGCGAAGTTGCCGGAGCCGATCTTCACGCCTTCAACCAAGGCGGCCGCCGGCCACGATGAAAACATCTCGTTCGACCGGATGGCAACGATCGTCGGCCGCGATTTGGCCGAGGAATTGCAGCGGCGGAGCTTGCGGATTTTCCAGCGCGGCTCGGAATACGCCCGCCAGCGCGGCATTATTGTCGCCGATACGAAATTCGAGTTCGGCCGCGTGGGCGACGAACTGTTGTTGATCGACGAGGTGTTGACGCCCGACAGCTCGCGATTCTGGCCGGCCGATCAGTATGTGCCGGGCCGAGGGCAGCCGTCGTTCGACAAACAGTTCGTGCGCGACTGGCTTTCGTCGACCGATTGGGACAAGAACAGTCCGCCGCCGGCCTTGCCCGACGACGTGGTGGCGAAAACGCGGCATAAATATGTTGAAGCTTACGAGCGACTGACGAATCGAGAGTTTCATTGATGATTGATTTTCAGAAGCGGGTATTGTTTTTGGGTTATGGGGCGGTGGCCCAATGCACGCTGCCGATATTCCTCAAACACTTTCGCATCGACCCGAAAAACATCACCGTCCTCGACTTCGAGGATCGCGCCGGAGCGGCGAAACCGTGGACCGACCAGGGCGTTCGATTCATACGGCAGCGAATCACGCCGGAAAATCTCGGCTCCGAGTTGGCGAAATATCTTTCGTCGGGCGATCTGCTGATCGATTTGGCTTGGAACATCGACTGCTGCGAGATCGTCGCGTGGTGCCACACCCGCGGCGTGTTGTACATCAACACGTCGGTCGAAGTTTGGAATCCGTACTTGGGCGCGAAAAAAAAGCATCCCACCGAGCGAACGCTTTATTGGCGGCACGGCAACATTCGCCGCATGACGTCCGGCTGGACGCAGCCCGGCCCGACCGCCGTCTTGGAACACGGCGCGAATCCGGGCCTCATTTCGCATTGGACGAAGCAAGGCCTGCTCGACATCGCCGGAAAGCTGCTCGACGACCGCAAAGTGCAAGGCGAGGCGGCCGACAAAATCCGCCAACATATCGCCGATCGAGCGTTCAACCGGCTGGCAATGGAGCTTGGCGTCAAGGTGATTCATTGCAGCGAGCGCGATACGCAAATCACCGATCAGCCGAAACAGGTCGATGAATTCGTGAACACGTGGAGCATCGAGGGCTTGCACGAAGAAGGCACCACCACGGCCGAAATGGGCTGGGGAATCCATGAAAAAACGCTGCCCCCGTTCGCCTATCAACATTCCGAAGGCCCCCGAAATCAAATCTGCCTCGCGCGGATGGGCATGAACACGTGGGTCGTCTCCTGGGTGCCGCACTATTGCATTCGCGGCATGATTATCCGCCACGGCGAGGCGTTCACGATTTCCGATTATTTGACCGTTTGGGACGGC
>CAZWNM010000275.1:0-4466 GCA_964635765.1 uncultured Planctomycetaceae bacterium
CGGGATCGTCGAGCGTTTTGACGATTTCCTCCTCCAGCAGCTTGCGGTATCGCCGCCGCAGTCGATGAACCGCCACTTTGACGGCTCCTTCGCTCATGTTAAGTTCCCGGGCCACATCGCGATAGGATCGCGCCCGATCCGCCGCGTCCGAACTGCCGACGAGAAATTGTTTCAGCGCATCGAATAGACGCAACTTGTCGGCAGCACAAAATTCCTCGCGAAGCCGGTCGAGCACGAGATCGAGCAGGGTCATCGCCCAACGATTTTCATACAGTCGTTCGGGCGTAAGGTGATCGGCCGGCTCGATTCGACGGTAGCGGTTCTCGCCGGCGATGAAATCCAACGAAAGGACCGTCCGAAGTCCGCCGCGTTTTTCGGCCGCTCGGCGTCGATGTTTGTTGGCCAAGAAGTGCTTCATCGCCCCGAGCAAAAACGATCGAAACCGTCCTCGCTGCGGATCGGCGACGGCCAGAAAGTTTTTGGTCAACAGGCCGACGAAGAACTCCTGGGTCAAGTCTTGGGCGTCTTCCGGCGACCGGCCGGCTCGGCGCACGAAGGCGTAGAGCGGAAACCAGTAATTTTCGCAAAGCGCGGCCAACGCCCGATTGGCTTCTGACGAGCGGCCGCATCCGGCGCAGACGACCATGCTCCAGTGCGTGGTGGCGAACCGATCCTTGCGCGTCGGCAATCGTTCCATTTCATTTTCACGCCCGTTGGTTGCCATCGCCCCATTTTAGGGCCACGGCGTTCCGGTCGCAATGAGGTCCGGCGGCGGCACAAGAGGCGTGACGGGATTCGAGCCGGCATCGCCAAACAACGCTTTCCCCTTGCCAAGCCGCTTGCAGTTTTGCGAGACACCGGGTAAGTTCTCCGTTTAGCCGCCGCGCCCACGCCGTTTGAAAAAAACAGTCGCAAGAACGAATTTTTTCAATAAATCGCCCCGCCGCGAGGGTCTTTCCTTATAGAACGCGACGACACCGGACTAGCAACACCTTATGGCTTCACTCCAACAGCGACTTGCCAAGAGCGACTCGGTCGCTTTTGCCGAACTGTACGACGCCTGCGCCGATCGCGTCGGCCATTATTTGCTCGTTCTGTTGGGGGGCCGTGAAGATGCCGAAGACGTGCTGCAAGAGACTTTTCTGCGGCTCGCCCGAATCAGGCGAAAATTGGCTAAGGTTGAAAACCTCGATGCTTACGTATTTACCATCGCCCGAAACGAGGCCGCGCGCTTGCTCGGCAAAAACTCGCGGCGTCTCCAATTGGAACAACACTCGCTCTCGGGCGAGGATTTGTTTTGCGTGGGAACGAGCAGTATCGATGCCTTGGAAAACGCCGAATGGGCCGCCGTCACGTTACGACGCATGGATGGAAAATTGCGAGAAGTGGTCGAGTTGAAAATTTTCGCCGGACTGACGTTTCAGGAAATCAGCCGCGTGACCGGCGCGCCGCAAGGCACTGTCGCCACCCGCTATCGCGCGGCATTGGCAAAAATGCGAGAGTGGACTGTGAGACAATCATGAAATTCGAAAATCCGCCAAATCCGTCGCACGATAAAAAACTCGACGGCTGTGAGGCGACGCAGTCGGACGCCGCCGCCCGGCAAGATGCCGAATCGCTCGCCGCGGAACGCGAATTGGAGCAACAGCTCGCCCGCCTAAAGCCTCGCGGCCTTCGGGCCGAGCTGCGTCCGCGCGTGCTTGCCGGCGTGAATGCGCAACTGCTGATGGAAACGCCGTCGCTATGGCTCCGCCGCGCGGCCGTCGGCATGGCAGCGTCGCTCTTCCTGGGAATCGCGCTGAACATTGCGGCGAATCAGGCGGCCGACCGCCACATCATCGCTCTTTTCGGATCGCTGCCCGTGCCGAACGCAAACGCGGAACGTGCGATGGCGGAATATAATATGTTGACGCAAAAACTACTCGCGGAAATGAACGTTTCAGAAAAGGATGGGTTCCATGATGACAAGAAAACGCCTGAAAAAAACGCTCCAATGGGCTGGAATCGTGCTGGGGGGTTTGGTGGCGATTGGGCTGATTGCTAATGCGTGTTTTATTTGGGCGACCGACGCCCGGCTTAACGCCCAATGGGCGGCGATTCGAGCCGCCGGCGACCCGGTGACGCTTGCCGACTTGGCCCGTCCCCCGATCCCGCCCGAAAAGAACGCCACCACGTATCTGCACGAGGCCGAGGCGGATGTCAAGGCGATTGACGACGCGATTTCAGTACCCGATCTTTATAAACTTTTCAATAGCGGCAACGACTGGAATCCGACTTATCCGCTGCCGCCACGAGTGCAAAAGGCGATCAAGGCGGCGTGGGACGCTCACCCCAAGGCCATTGGACTTTTGGAGCAAGCCGCCGCTTGTCCCGACTACGACGCCCGGCTTGACTATACGCTTTCTTCGGAAGAGTTTATTGCAAAATTGGTTCCTGGCCTGCAATCACTACGCTGTAACGCCCGCGTGTTGCAGTATCGAGTATGGCTGCTTGTGGCAGAGAAAAAGCACGACGAGGCCATGCGAACGGCGATTTTGTTTTTTCGGCTCGGCCGACTTAACGACCGTAACCCGGCACTCGTGAGCTACATGGTATCAGCTACCTTTCGTGCGATTGCAGTCGCTACCGCCGACTTCATTCTACAAACCGGCCTCGTCTCAAAAGAAGTCCGCGACGCTTTGGACGCCGAACTTGCCATTCAGGAACGCATGGATGGATTTCCCGCCGCGCTAAAAAGCGAGCGGGCGTTTACTCGCGGCTACCTTGCGCAGTATCCCTATCGACATTTCTGGCTAATCAGCCGTGGCGTGTGGAATCGGAGAGAGTCGGAATATCTCGAAAAAATGCAGTTTTTTCTTACCCTTTTGCGCGAGCCGATTTCCTATCAACAAATCGAGAAGTCTTTTGACAAGACGGATTTTCAGTGGGGAAACGATCCTAGCGAAGAAGAGAAACGCTATCCCTTTAAGGTAGTTTTGTTGGTGTTGAAATCCATTGTGCGAGCACAAGCGGAGACTCGCTCTTTGCGCGTGTTGAACGCCCTGCAAACGCATGTGCCGGCAGGAAGCGAAACGGTGCCAAAGCTTTCGGAGCTTGGCTTGCCGCCGGAAACGACCGTCGATCCGTTCAACGGCCAACCGCTGCACGTCAAAAAACTTCCGAACGGCTGGCTGGTCTATTCGGTCGGTTGGAATCTCATAGACGATGGCGGCAAGATTAGCCGTGGTCTCGACGCTGGCGTCGGCCCCCCGCCGGCGGCGAAATCGAGCGCACAACAGCCGTAAAAGGTCGGTCCGCCTTGTGCGCAAAGGCGATAAGGGTTAATCGTCTCGCGTCGGACCGTGTTTTAATAGTTTGCCGTCGGCGCGATTGCCGAGTTGTTGGAAGATCGTCGTATCGATGCTGTTGGTGATCGAGTCGGTGCGGCCGTCGCCGAACAGGAAATTGCAAACGCCGCCGTGACAGGACGAAAATCCGCCGACATAGAGATCGTTTTTCGGGACCGGCAGGGCCATGGCGCCGCTGCCCGCCTGCGGCGGCGTGCCGGTGTTGCGGAGCGTCGCCCGAGTGCCCGACAGCCACCCCAAGTCGCCCGATTCGACGACTTTTTCGCCCACGAAAATCGTATGCGAAACGCCGTCGGTCACGTCGTCCGGCGAAATCGAACTGTTGAGGAACAGCACGCCGTTGTCGTTCGCATCGATCGGCTTTTCCACGTCGTTGTGGCAGCCGGCGTAGTTGCTCGCGGCGATTTCCGGCTGCGGAGTTTCCCGCGGATCGGAAGGACACACGAAGATCGGGATGCGAATCGACCGGGCCGCGGCGTTTTTCTTGGTGTACGCGCCGGCGGCGAAATCGACGTGATCGAACACCGTTTTTTCGTCGAGGTACGGCAGCAGCCGCGCTAGCCAGCCCATATGGTTGCCCGACGGCGTGTTGTGGATGGGGCCTTGGCGGTCGATCGTGCCCGGCGGCAGCACGCCATAGGCCGTCGTGTATTCATTCAATGCCGCGCCGATCTGATGGAGATTGTGCAGGCAGGTCATGCGCCGCGACGACTCCCGCATGGCCATGACGCCCGGCGCCATCATGGCAACAAGGATGCCGATGATCGTGATGACCACGAGCAATTCCACGAGGGTAAAACCCCGCCGCGAAGACTGGGAGACTGGGAAACGAGGAGACTTGGAGACATGAAGAAAATCCGCTGGCGGCTTTTCACTGGCCACTGACCACTGACCACGGATCACTAGTTTTTCTCTCATCTTACTCCTCCTCTTTTTCGGCCGCTTCGGCCGATGTTGTTTTGAGCGTGATTTCCAATTGTTTTTTCCAACGGCAGCGATGCACCGGGTCGTTCGGATAATCGGCCGTGACCAAAATCACCAGCTTGTCGGACGATTCATCATCGTCCACCGACTCCACGCGAATTTCGACTAGCGCGGCTTTTTCGCCGCCGAGTTCCA
>CAZWNM010000276.1:0-4456 GCA_964635765.1 uncultured Planctomycetaceae bacterium
AAATCGGTCGAGATCACGCCATATTACGATTCGTCGAACGGAAATCTCGGCGTGTATTACATAAACAAAAAGATGTTTCCGGAAGCGATCGCAAGTTTCGAGAGGGCCGCCAAGCTCAATCCCTATCTGTCGAGTCATCACGGCAACTTGGCCGCGGCTTATCTGAATGCCGGCAGGTTCGACGACGCCATTGATCGATATCGGAAAGCGATTGAACGTCAGCCCGAGGCTCCGACGTACCATTTCTTGTTGGCCTTGGTGCTGCTGCACGAGGGAAGAATCGCCAACGCGACACAAGAGATGCGCGAGGGCCTGAAATATAATCCCAACGACGGCGAAGTGCTGCTTCAGTTGGCATGGATTCTCGCCACCACCGACGTTGCCGCCGTCCGAAACGGCCGTGAGGCCGAGGCGATCGTGACGCACATCATGCGCGTGACTGGGCAGCAAAACGCCGGACTGCTCCGCATTTTGGCCGCCGCCTACGCCGAGCAAGGCCGATTCCCCGAGGCCGTGCAAGCCGCCCAGCAAGCGTTGGCGCTGGCCCAACAACAAAAAAATGAGCCGTTGGTCAAGCAACTGTCGGAGATGCTGACGCAATACAAAGCCCAAAAGGCCATTCGCGTTAGGACATACTAACCAGTTCGCCCTCCAGCCATTTCAAATAGGCTTCGCTTCCCGCCGAAATCGGCGTGGCGATGATCTCCGGCGTTTCGTAGGAATGCAGCCGGCGAATCGTTTGCTCGATCCGCTCGAAAAGATCGCGGCGGCTTTTCGCCGCGCACTGCCACTCTTCGGCCGTCTCGATTTTCCCGCGCCAACGATACGTGCTCGCAATCGGACCGGAAATCTGAACGCAGGCTGCGAGCCGCTCCTCGACCAACGCGCGGCCGATCCGTTCGGCCTCGTCGCGATGCTCGACGGTCGTAACAACCTGAATATGCTCGGGCATGATGACAGTTCCGTTTATTGGTGCCGATATTGCTAATGATCCTTGCTCAACCGCAAACAGGGCTATTTCAACCGAGTTTGCTGCCCGCACATGCACCGTTGCGAACGGCTTTGACGCGAGTAACCGTGACAACGAAGCGTCGGGCGAATGCGGTCTTGCACTACGGGGCCTGCTTCTCCTCACTCGCCACGGCCAGCTTCCGGCGGAAAGAGCGGACTTTCTCCTGCACCATCGCCGGCACCTTCCGCTTCACGAGGTTCTCGCCGTCGAACCAGCCGTACGGCTCCTCATAAATGATGTGGCACTCGACGAACACCGCGTCGGCAGGCTCCTTGAGCCGCGTGATCTTGGCATAGCCGGCGGCGTGCGAAAACACCTGGGCCGGTCCGCGCGTGATCTCCGCTTGTGCGTCGCGCAGGAGCGGCCGCCATTGGTTCGGATACGTCGCGTCCTTGTCGAAACGCGGATCGACGTTGCCGGCAGCCAGCAACGAATCGTCGCCGCGGACAAGCGTCGAAAACCGCGTGGCGCTGATCTCGACGCACTCGAATAGCGAAAAGGTCGTATATAAAAACCGTTCCTCGCGGCCATCCGTCACCACGGCCGTCAGGTTTCGCTTCCGCAGTTCTTCTTTCGACAAAACGCCCGAACGCGCGACCACTTGGCTTTTGCTGTTTTCGGCCGTCGCGGTCGAATCCAGAAATTCCTTCGACAGAAGCGTTTTCCACGTGCCGTGGGCGACGAACCACACGTCGACGGCGCGCACAGCCGGCCCTTTGCCCTTGGCTGGTTGGAGCGTGCGAACTTTGGTGATCACCGGGGCGTAATACGACTTTTGCACAAGCTCTTGAACCGGATTGCGAGCGTCGGCCGCCTTGCCGAGCGCCGCCAATTGGCCGGCCGCATCGAGTCCGTCGGCCATGATCGGCGGTGGAAACCGAAACACCGTGCCGGCCGACATTTTAACGCCCCGTTCGCGCAGTTCTCGATAAACCGGATTTTCATCGGCATGGGCGGCGGTCAGGGCGAACAATACAAGCGGAAGTGCGGTGATGTACATAGCGATGGCGGTGGTTCGAGGGCTCTTGAATATCGGGAAATGGAGATTGGAGACTGGAGGCTCGGGATTCGGACGCCGGGATCGATCGAACACGTTGCTCCTCATTCCATATTCCGTTTTTCCCCTGTTTTCTCCAATCCCCAATCCCCGGTCTCCAACCCCTCCTTTTATACCTGAGTTTCGTCACAACGGCCATTCCCCCCCCAGCACCGCTATTTCAGGGGACATTGACGTCCCTGACGGCATTGCTATTATAATTAAAGAAACATCGTCGCCCGCTAAAGGAACGGGAAATGTTGACGGATGCGCGAAAAATTGTCGACGAGACGCCGCCGATGATCGCGACGCAGAAATAGGGACTGGCCGTGGCAAGTCATTCAAACCGACAGCATCGAACCATCCAACCTTCGGCCGAAACAGGCATCGCTCGGCAGGAGCACCGTTGGCTAGCGCTCGGCTTGGCCGTCGCCATAAGCGGCATCGCAATTTCCTTTCTGCTCTATTGGCTGCTGACGGTGCGAGAGCAACAGTTGGCCAAAATGGAATTCGTCGGCGACTCGGAAAGCCGCGTCAAAGCCGTTCAGCAGGTCATTTCCGATCGACTCAACGCCATTCGCACGCTTGCGGCGTTTTTTGACGTTTCCGAGTCGGTCGATCGCAAGGAGTTTCACGACTTTATTCAATCGTTGTTCGGCAAACATCCGGACGTTCAATGCTTGGGCTGGTCGCCTCGCGTGTCGAGCGTTCAGCGTCCAGCCTACGAAAAGCGCATGCGCGGCGAGGGCTTCGCCAAGTTTCAGTTCACCGAGCGGACGGACCGCGGAGGAATGGTATCGGCCGGCCGTCGAACGGAATATTATCCCGTCGTTTTTGTCGAACCATTCGAAAAAAACGAATCGTTGTTCGGTTTTGATCTTTTCTCGAATCCGGTCTATCGCGACGCCATGCGACGGGCAACGCTTTTCGGGCCGCCGGCTGCCGCGGCTTGCTCGCCGAACGGCGCCGCATCGCGGCACATCCTGCTCTTTGTGACCGCGCCGGTCCGAGACGAAGCCGTCCACTCCAAGCGTCGGCCGGATGAACCTTCCGCCGCCGGGAGTTTCCTCTTCGGAATATTTCGCATCGAAACGATCGTACAAGCCGCGATCGATGAATTTTCCGACATCGGCATCGACATCTCCATCGCAGCGCCGTCGGCGGTCGGCGGCGAGAACCTCATCTATACGTGGCCTTCCGCCGCGCGCTCCTTGGAAACGTCGTCGGGACCGGACGCAACGCTGCCCGCGGGCAAGCTGCATTTTTCCGAAACACTCCGCGTGGGCGACAGTCGCTGGACAATCTATTGCACGCCCGTCGAAAGCTATCTGACACGGCATCGCTCCTGGGGAGCCGTCGCCATGTTGCTGGCCGGTTTGCTGGTCACGGGCTTGTTGCTGGCCTATCTCTTTCTGCTGACCGGGCGCACTGTTCGCGTCGAGCAGCTTGTGGCCGAGCGAACGTGGGAGTTGCGCGAGAGCGAACAGCGATATCGCAGCGCCATCAACAACGCCGGCGACGGTTTATTTCTTTGCGATAGTCTTGGAGAGACCATTCTCGACGTGAATCAGCGCGTTTGCGACTATTTAGGCTACTCGCGCGAGGAATTGTTGGCAATGCGCATCGCCGACGTCGATGTCGAGTTCGCGCCTAAGAATCTCGTGCGGCTTTTCAATCGCCCGAACGAAGAATATCCCATTGCGTTCGAGAGCGTTCACCGCCGCAAGGACGGCGCGACGTTTCCCGTCGAGAGCCGAATAACGCCGGTTTCGGTCGGCGGCCAACGGCTCATCCTGGCGCTTGCCCGCGACGTCACCGATCGCAAACGCACGGAAGAAGCGCTCCGCAACGATCGGCGGCTGCTGCGCGACATGCTCGATTTGCAAGAGCAAGATCGGAAGCTCGTGGCCTATGAAATTCACGACGGCTTGGCGCAACAGTTGACCGGCGCGATTTTCAAGTTCCAATCGATCGAGCATCTGCGCGACCCCGATCCCGCCGCCGCGCAACAAATGTTCGACGAAGCGGTTCGTTTGCTCCGCGAAGCCATGGCCGAAACGCGCCGGCTTATCAGCGGGCTGCGTCCGCCGATCCTCGACGAGTCGGGCGTGGTGGCCGCCGTGGAGTACCTGATTTCCGAATATCGGCGGAGCGGCGGTCCGGCCGTCGATTTTTTCCACCCGGCGGAGTTGCCCCGCATGGCGGCGCCGCTGGAAAGCGCCGTCTTCCGCACCGTGCAAGAATGTTTGACCAACGCCAGCCGCTACAGCCAAAGCGAAAAAATCCGCGTCGACTTGCAAAAAAACGGCGACCGCGTGTGCATCGACGTGCAAGACTGGGGCGTCGGTGTCGATCCGGCGCAAACCGGCGGTGGCCATTATGGTCTGCAAGGGATTCGGGAGCGGGCG
>CAZWNM010000277.1:0-4456 GCA_964635765.1 uncultured Planctomycetaceae bacterium
GACGACGATACCCTTGCGGTCCTTCGTTTCGTCGAGCACTTGTTCCAAGCCGAGACCGGGCCGGCTCGCCACGCGGCATCGCAGATGTCGGATTTTTTTGGCCGCGCCACGCACGCAGCAGTCGCGCAGGCTTCCACTCGGCGCGAGCCACTCGCTGAATCGTTGCAACGGCGACAAACAGCCGGCGCGGCTTCGCTTCGCATCGACCGTTGCCGTTCCAATGGCGCCCATAGCAGCCCACCTTGCATCCATGCGATGGCAGCGCAAAACGGAAACCGTCCCTGTTTGCGCAAGATATTGAGGGTTGTCATTTTACAACATGGCGGGACACGGCGACAAGAGGGATTTTCTGGGGGGAGGGTTGGTGGACTGGGCGACCTGGGCTGGTTTGCGGCGAGGGTGCGAATGCTGTCATTCTTCGCTACGCTTGGAATGGCATTTTTTGATTTTTTCAATTTCGGGATTGTTTCCGATTGGCCGGAGCGATTATACTGCCACACTCGCTCGTATGGACACCCAAGGGGGCGGGTGAACGTAACATTTTATGTTTCAACGGTTTAAGGAGAAACCGAGATGGCCCAAAACAACCCTAAGTGTGTGGAGACCGCCGGCTGCAACAGTCTATTTTCTCGAAAACGCATCAAAATTTTTCTCGGCGGCCTCCTGGCGGTCGTCCTATGCGTGACGATTCGCTATTGTTGGAAGGAATCGTCGGCCACGGCAGGGCCAGAGGGCCGGCTGGCCAATCAGGCCGCCCAGCAACCATCGCAAAACCAAAACGGCCCCGAGGCATCGGCTCCGGTTGGAACCTCGGTGCCCGACATCGTGGCCACGGTCAACACCTACCGTATCACGCGGCAAGAGCTTGCCAACGACTGTCTCCGTCATTTCGGCAACGAAGTGTTGGGCAGCCTGATTAATCGGCGGTTGATTACGTCGGAATGCCAGCGGCAAGGCATCGTCGTGACGCGGCGCGAGGTGAACGTGGAGATCGAGGACATGGCCAAGCGGTTCAAGATCCCGGTCGATCAATGGCTGGAGATGTTGCACCGTGAGCGGAACGTCACGCCGGAGCAATACGCCAACGAAATTGTTTGGCCCACCGTTGCACTGCGCAAGTTGGCGAGGAGAGACTCGCAAGTTACCGACGACGAGTTGCGTCAGGAATACGAAACGCAATATGGGGAAGCCATCGTGGTTCGTCTGATCGCCGTGAAGGGCGACAACCCGGCGAAGGCGAAACGGCTGCACGCCTTGGTGACGGCCAATCCGGGCCGTTTCGGCAACGTGGCCAAGGAGGAATCGGATGATCCGGCGAGCGCCGTGGCGATGGGCTTGATCAATCCGATTCGCAAGCACGGCACGTACAAGGAGATCGAGGATGTCGTGTTCAACATGCCCGACGGCGCCATTTCGCCGATTATCGAAGCGGGCGGGCAATTTGTCATTCTATTGCGGGAACAGAAGGCCGAGGCGGGCGTGCCGCCGAGGTTCGAGGAGGTCGAGTCGCGATTGAAGGGGCTTCTGCTCGACCGCAAGACACGCCAGGTCGCCCAAGAGACGTTCAAAAGTTTGCAAGACGCGGCGGTGAAGGGGAAGGCGATTGAAAAGATTTGGGACGACCCCGAGAAGCATCGCCAGATGCCCGGCGTCGCCGCCACGGTTTACGGCGATCCGATCACGATCCGTGAGTTGGCCGATGAGTGTCTGGAGCGCCACGCGGCGGAAGTGCTCGATGGCACCATCAGCCGGAAGATCGTCGAGCTCGAATGCAAGAAGAAGGACATCGCAATCAGCGAATCGGATATTGACAAAGAGATCGAGGCCACGGCCTTGGAAGGCATGCGTGCCAAGCCCGACGGCTCGGCCGACGTGGACGGCTGGCTTGCCATGGTGAAAAAGCGAGGCGTTTCCACAGAGGTTTATCGCCGCGACGCCATTTGGCCGGCGGTCGTTCTCAAGAAACTCGTCGGCAAATCGATCGCCGTGACCGACGAGGATTTGAAAAAAGGATTCGAGTCGAACTACGGCGAGCGCGTCCGATGCAAGGCGATCGTGTTGAACGACCAACGCCGCGCGCTGGAAGTTTTCGATATGGCGAGAAAGAAAAACACCAGCGAATATTTTGGCACGCTCGCCACGCAATACTCGGTCGAGCCTGGCAGCCAGCGGCTTATGGGCGACGTGCCGCCCGTCCGAAAACATTGCGGCCAGGAGGAATTGGAACGGCAGGCGTTCGCCTTGACCGATGGCGAACTGTCGGGCGTGTTTCAATTGGGCGACAAGTTTGTCATCCTCCGTTACGAAGGTCGAACCAAGCCGGACAGCAACATCAAATTCGCCGAGGTGCGCGATCTTATTTATCAAGACCTCTACGAAAAGAAACTTCAGATCGCCATGGCCGCCAAATTCGAGGAATTGAAAAATGGGGCCTCCGTGACGAACTTCGTCGCCGGCACCACGCATTCGCCGAATTCCACGAAGGCGACGCCCGCCACGGCCAAAGGCCCGTCGTCGCAGCCATTGCCGTATCGTTGAAAAACGGTAAAATAAGGGCTTTGGGGTCTTGGAAAACGAATGTGCCAACACTTCCGCTGATCGCCGTCGATATTGGCAACGCCCAAATCAAACTCGGGCTGTTCGCGGCTGGTTGCGCGGCGGGCTTGCCCGAGCCGCTTCGCACGCTTTCGCTCGGCGGCGACGTGCCGGATTTCGAGCGGATCGAGCCCTGGCTGGCCGACACCGGCCGTGAGCTTACGTGGTGGATTGCCAGCGTGAATCGGCCCGCCGCCACGCGATTGATCGATTGGCTGCGAACCGGCCGGCCCGGCGATCGCGTCGTGCTGCTGGCCTGCGACGATCTGCCGCTCGCGGTGCGGGTCGAACGGCCGGATAGGGTCGGCATCGATCGGCTCGTCGATGCCGTGGCGGTCAATCGCGCGCGCGAGGCCGGGCGGCCAGCGATCGTCGTCGATGTCGGCTCGGCCATTACGGTCGATCTTGTTTCGGCGGCCGGCGAGTTTTTGGGCGGCGCGATTTTGCCCGGCATCGAAATGTCGGCCCGGGCGTTGTACCAATTCACCGACTTGCTGCCGCTTGTGCCGACGTCCGATTTATCGTCGCCGCCTCCGGCATTGGGCGACTCGACCGTTGTGGCCATGCAGTCGGGCTTGTTTTGGGGCACGGTTGGCGCAGTGCGGGAATTGATCGAACAATTGGGAAAGGCCGCGGGCGGCGAGCCGCAGGTTTTTCTGACCGGCGGGGCGGGCCGAGCCGTTGCCGACTTGCTCGGCGGCCGAACACACTACGCACCCAACTTGACGCTTGCAGGTATCGCACTTGTGGCGATGAAAAAATGACTTCTCAAGTGTTGCAAAAATTGTTGTTGATTGGTCTGGCTGGGGCATTGGGCACGATGGCCCGTTACGGACTCGACGGTTTTGTCCAAATGTTCATCAGCCCCGACCGCCGAGGGCTATTCCCTTGGGGGATCGTTGTCGTCAATTTGCTCGGCTGCTTGGCGTTCGGCATTCTCGTTTCCATCTTTGAGGGACGCTGGGCTTTTCGGGGTGATGCGAAGCCGATCCTGCTGACCGGTTTTCTCGGCGGGTTCACCACGTTTTCAACCTATATTTTTGAGTGGACGAACATGTTGCAAGACAAGCAATGGCTGGCCGCCGCCGGCAATTTCGCCGTCCACAACGTCGGCGGTCTAGCCGCCATGATCGCCGGCCTGATCCTCGGCCGATTGTTGTAATGTTCATAACTGACCACTGTCCACTGACCACTTCTTTGACGGGAGACTTTCCAATGCGACTGCCCGAGGAAGCGGAACTATTGCGTATTTTTCTCGGCGAGAGCGACCGGCACAACGGCCGACCGCTTTACGAGGTGATTGTGATGGAGGCGCGTCGGCGCGGCATGGCCGGGGCGACGGTGTTGCGCGGCATCATGGGCTTCGGCGCCGACAGCCACATGCACACGGCCAAAATACTCCGGCTTTCGGAAGATTTACCGATCATCGTCGAGATCGTCGATACGTCGGACCGCATCGCCGGCTTTTTGCCCGACCTCGACGCCATGCTCCAAGAGGGCCTTATTACGCTGGAACGGGCCCGCGTGATCGTGTATCGGCATAGCAAAACGCCGTAAGCTTTCTTTCGGAACGGAGTTCCTGCTAATGCCCCGGCGGCGCAACGACCGGCGGCGCGGATGGAGGCGGAGCGGCGGCGCGAGGCGAAGCGGCGCGATGCGACTTTGACGGCGGAGTCTCGCCGTAGGACGGCTCCGGAACCGTTTGCAACAACCGCTCGATGATCTGATCCACATCGACCCCCTCGGCGTCGGCGTTGAAATTCGTGAATAGCCGATGCCGCAACACGGGATAGGCCATCGCGCGAACGTCGTCGGCCTCGACGGCGAATCGGCCGTGCAAGATCGCTCGGGCTTTCGCGCC
>CAZWNM010000278.1:0-4442 GCA_964635765.1 uncultured Planctomycetaceae bacterium
ACCGCGGCAGTTGAGCAACCCGCCGCGTCAGCCGCGCGACTCGCACGCCCGCAGCAGGCCGCGCACGTAGGCCGCCTCGATATCGCCCTGAAGGCCCGGCAGCGCAATCACAATCGGACCGCGCCGGCCGGCCCAATCGAGCTGGACGAAATCGCCGTCGGGCAATTCGAGCCGCGTCAAAACCGGCCACAACGTCTGACTATGTCCGCCCGGCAGCCACCAACTCGCACAAAATCGACCGTCAACGATTCACCCATCCTCGCGCCAATTCACGGAGCCGTCTTTCCGCCGGAATTCAGGCTCCCGCAGTGAAAGGCAAAGTGAATTATAGCCTTTTCGGCGTAGATTTGCCTAGCGGTTGCGGATTTTCTTCATGGATTCGCCGGTCGCGCTTGCGTTCCAACGGCCATTGACATGTTGGAGCAATTGCAGTATTATTTCGTTATATGCCGAAATATAATAAATAGAATAAAACGCCCAGGCGAAACTCATGCGAGAACTCATGGCGGTGCTAAAGGCCCTGGCGGACGAAAATCGCGTGCGAATTCTGACGGCGCTGCGGCCCAAGGAACTCTGCGTGTGTCAAATCGTCGAGTTGCTCGGGCTGGCTCCTTCGACGGTGTCGAAGCACATGGCGATCCTCAAGCAGGCTAGATTGGTCGATAGCCGCAAGGAGAGCCGGTGGATGTTTTATCGGCTTGCCGAAAAGATGCGGCCGTCGAGGCCGTGGAGATGATCTCGCTGGTTTGCCGACTTTTCGCCGGCGATCCGCAAGATCGCGAAGACGCCAAGCGAATGAAACGAATGCTAAAAATGAACCGCGACGAATTATGCAGAATGCAGAACCGACGTTGAAAATCCTTTTTCTTTGTACCGGCAACTCCTGTCGCAGCCAAATGGCCGAGGGTTGGACGCGCCATCTGCACGGCGACAAGATCGAGGCGCATTCGGCCGGGATTGCAGCCCTGGACCTGAATCTCGATGCCGTTCGAGTCATGGCCGAGGTGGGCGTGGATATTTCCAACTATCGTTCCAAACGGGTGGACGAGCTGCGCGACACGGATTTCGATTATGTCGTGACCGTCTGCGGCCAAGCCGCCGAATCCTGTCCGGTGTTTCCCGGCAAGGCCAAGATCATTCATGTCGGTTTCGACGATCCGCCGCGATTGGCGGCCGGCGCCGTAACGGCGGAAGAACGCTTGGCTCCGTATCGCCGCGTGCGTGACGAAATTCGTGCGTTTGTCGAAACATTGCCAGACTCTCTTCTCCATGAAAATACGCGACCCTAGGAGTTTCCAATGAATAAAACAGCCGTTCCAAGCGGCAGATTGTCTTTTCTAGACCGCTATCTTACTGTTTGGATTTTTTTGGCGATGGCGCTCGGCGTTGGGCTGGGACGGTTCGCGCCCGGCGCCGCGGCCCTCATCGACAGTTTCAAAATAGATGCCACGACCAGCGTTCCCATTGCGATCGGGCTGATCTTGATGATGTATCCGCCGCTGGCGAAGGTGAAGTACGAGGAGTTGGGCGACGTGTTCCGCGATTGGAAAGTGCTCGGGCTGTCGTTGGTGCAAAACTGGATCGTCGGGCCGATTTTGATGTTCGTTCTCGCCGTTGTGTTTCTGCGAGGCTATCCCGAATACATGGTCGGCCTGATCATGATCGGCCTGGCGCGGTGCATCGCCATGGTGATCGTTTGGAACGACCTGGCCCGAGGCGACGCGGAATACTGCGCGGGCCTGGTCGCGTTCAACAGCATTTTCCAAGTGCTATTTTACAGTTTTTTCGCGTGGTTGTTCATCAAGGTTGCGCCGCCGATGCTGGGCATTCGACTCGGCGAGATCGACCTCTCGAAAATCACCATTGCCAGCATCGCCCGAAGCGTGTTCATCTATCTTGGCATCCCCTTCCTCGCCGGAATGCTTACGCGGCTTGTTTTGGTGAAAACCAAGGGGAAGGCTTGGTACGAGACGACGTTCATTCCGCGGATCAGCCCCATCACGCTCGTCGCGCTGTTGTTTACGATCGTCGTGATGTTCAGCCTGCAAGGCGACAAGATCGTGCGGCTGCCGCTCCACGTTCTGATAATCGCCGTGCCGCTTTTGATCTATTTCATCGTCATGTTCCTGGTCAGTTTTTTCATGGGCCGCGCGATCGGCGCCGACTACGGCAAGACGGCGACGCTGTCGTTCACGGCCGCAAGCAACAATTTCGAGCTGGCCATCGCCGTGGCGGCAGCCGTATTCGGAATCCACTCGGGCGCGGCCCTTGCGGCGGTCATCGGACCGCTGGTCGAGGTGCCCGTCATGATTGGGCTGGTCAATGTGTCGCTGTACTTTCGGAGAAGATACTTTACGCCGTGAAGAATGCTCGCGGGTCATTCCGTATATTTTGGCATGACGCCTAACGCCATCCACGGCTGGCAAATAACGTGCCGTTTTGCTAGCATGGGAGAACGATTGTCGCTCGCAACCGCCGCCAGGGGTTCAATAAGGAGTTCGATATGGCACGAAAGGGATGGAAGCAATTGTTGGCCGGCACGTCGTGGTACTGCCGCCCGAAGCGATTTCCCATCACTGCCTACTCGGAGTTCATGCCGCCACCGCGATTGGGCGGCAAGCCGTACGGGTCGCTTGATCCCGTGCTGTTTCAGGCGTCCGATCCGTTCGGCTGGAACGTCACTGAATACGAAGAGACGATGGAATTGCGGCCGGGCTTGGAACGTCTCGCCTCGCAGTTGGTTCGCGTCGTCGAGCACTTGGGCGCCGGCCGGTCGGCGCATGGCATCGCCCGGCAAAAGCTCGAAGGCAATCCGTATTGGCCCGCCGAGCTAGCAAGCCATGCCGGCCGGCTCGCGCACGAGCGTTACGTGGTGATAGCCCCGTTGGCTCTTTCGCGCACGCAGGACGACAAGGGCCGCGCGCGGTGGACGCTCTTCGGTGGCAGCGAGCATGGGCCGGCCCACGCTTTTTGGAAGGGGTTTTTCACCGGGCCGGGCAAAGACCTTGCGGCCGATATGGCGATTGGCTTCTTCCGCCGCCTGCTGGCCGCCGCCTATGGGCTGCCGCCCGAGCAGCTTCACGATTTATATAAGGCCGGATTTCGCATCATGCCGGGCTTGGGCGATGCCTCGTTGCCCTACCCGCAAGACGACCCGTTGCCGTCGTGGACCGAGCCGTATCTGTTGGCCGATGATTCGCCGCTACGAGGCGTGCGCTATCTGTTGACGTTTCGCCCTTTCGGCTCGCTGCCGAAGCCGATTCGCCGAGCGTATCTTGCCGGCCGGCTCGCGCTGCTGCCGTTTCCCGGCAGTTTGGTGTTTTGGGGCGAGCCACCGTTGTTGCGGCTGCGGCACGAATTGCCCTTGGCCATGCAAATTCCGCTCCTCAACGTCTTTGAGCGGTGTGAAGACCCGAACAGCATTCGCGTGCCGCAGTCGGGCTGGATGCACGAACCGCACACCGATCACCCGGAGCCATATCAAGGCGAGTTGCGGTTGCGGAACACGTATCGCCGCACGCATCGCTGGGCGCGAATCCGGCGCGACGAGGACGAACTGGCCGTGTCTGACGGCGAAGACCGCGTGGCCCATGTGCTTTTCAGCGTCAACCCGGACGACCTGGGGCTTTACGGCAAGCCGATGGCCCGGAACGCCCAAATCTGGACGCACGATTTCCGCCTCCTGTTGGACGGGCCGCGAGCCGACGTGAAATCATTGCAACAGGCCGCCGAGGCGTTGCGCGACGGCGGACTGTTCGGCTATCGGTTCGTTTTTCCGGCGATGCAGGTGGGCCGACACGAGGTTTATTGGCATCGCCCGCTGGTGGCGTGTCTCGATGCTCGCACTTCGATGCCGGAATTAGTGCCGCACGCGCCGCTCGGCTATATGACGGCTTATTCCACGGCGAAGCCCGATTTCGAGCGGCCCATTGAACTGTGGCCGCGCATGTTGGCGCGTCCGCCGCATATCGAATCGCTCTACGGATTTGCGCCGACGCCCGGCCATCACGAGCACAATACGTCGATCCACAACGTCCGCAAGGTGCTTGAATCCAGCGAGCTGTGGGGCAACGAGCCGCTGCCGGACGGTTTCGCCCGAGCGTTGCTGACCGTGCCCCATGAGCAAACATTGGACCAGTGGCTGCGGCACGTCGAGTGCTCGACCAATCGCGGCAACGCCGGAAGTGTGCTGGCCGCGGAATTGCGCCGGCGAATCGCCCCGGCGTCGTCGTTGCCGCCGTCGTTGACGTATCATCGCACGGCCACGCGGGCGTTCGAGACGATGTATTGGCGCACGATCATGCGGCTCGCCCTGGGGGCATACGTTCAGAAGTGTAACGGCGATTGCGTGCGAGACCCGATTTCTCAGTCGCTCGAAAAACATCATCACCGCGACCTCGAAGCCTTGGGCGATTATCTGCTGGATTATTATCGCCGGCTTG
>CAZWNM010000279.1:0-4414 GCA_964635765.1 uncultured Planctomycetaceae bacterium
CCGAGACGAATGCGACGAGCACGGCCAATCCGCCGAGCACGTATAGAAGATTTTCAAAACTCAACGCGCCGGTCGTCCAAAACCACACGCTGATCGCCATCGGCAGCAGCACCATCTCTTTCGTGTTATAGAGCACGCCGCCGAGCTTGCCGAAGACGATTTCCTTCGGCGACAGGTCGGTCACCAACAGCAGATCGAGCGCCTTGACGTCGCGTTCGCTCGTAAGCGACGTGACGGCCTGAGCGTTGACCAGCACGAGGCTCAACAACGCCAGCGGAACGAGCGTCCAAACCCAAAGCGTTTTGGCGTGCAACGCCGAATCGGCGCCGGCGCCGTAGAGGCCGGCAACGACCAGCGCGCAGATCACGAGATAGGCCACGCGAACCACGAGGATTTTTCGGCCGTAGGCCCAAGTGCGGATTTCCCGCCAAATCACGGGATTATCCCACATGCGCCGCGTGGCGGCGAACGAAGACTGGGAGACCGGGAGACTGGGAGACTGGGAGACTGGGAGATCAGACGCTACGAGTCTCCTCGTCTCCTCGTCTCCCAGTCTCCCGGTCTGTTCTGCGCGCGACGGATTCCACACGCGCACCATCGCCACGGCGACGCCGTTCAGCAAGAGCGCCGCGGCGGCGGCCGTGACAAGATAAAGGTAAACCGGCGACGTCAGAAAACCCAACGACGGCACGCGCGGCGAATGCGGACGCACGGCCTCCAAAATCGCTTGCCAAGGGCTGAATCCAGCGGCCAAGGCGCGGGCGGGCACATTGCCAAAACTTTCGCCCCACGCGCCCGACGCCACAATCTCGCCGACGGCCAGCCACAACACCAAAATCAGCACGGTCATGGCCAAGGCTTGAAATGTTTTTTCGCGCCACAGCGCCAGCAGCGAACCGAGGCTGCCGCAAACCAACGCCGTGGCCAACGTGACGGCCATCGCTCGGCCGATCTGGCCGTAGGAGACGCCGCCGAACAGCGCGACGAGAAAAAAGACCGGTGCGGCGGCGACCAACATCACCAGCACGCCGAGCAGGCTGGCCATGAGCTTGCCCAACACCAACTCGCAATTCGAGAGGCTGGTCAGCAGGAGCAAGATGAGCGTGCGGCGGTCTTTTTCGTGGGCAACTTCGCTGGCCGCCAAGAGCGACGAAAAGAAAGCCGCGAGCGCCAATTGCAGCGGCGCGAGAATTTGGAAAAGCGCCGTGCCGAACCGCGCCAAATCGCCCGTGTCGCGGACCATCTGCGTGCCGGTAAGCACCAGCCACGCCGTCGCTATCAACACCAACAGCGCCGCAACATAAACGCTTCGGGCGACGTAAAATTTAATCCGTCGCGGGGCAATCATCGCCTCGCGGTTGAATACAGGGCCGATCAGCAACGCAATGCTCCACAGATGAAAGGGCAGCTTCGACAACAGCGGCCTTTTATCATAGCACGATTGCGTCCGAAAAAGGAGTGGCACGGACGAATCGCCCGTGCCAGTGTGAGATTTGCGTTAGCAGCCCGCGGCCGGCTAGTTGACGTAGCCGGTGGCAGCCGGATATCCGGCGGCATTGTTCGCGGCCGGATAGCTGGTCGTGCTGGAAGCCGGATAGGAGGCCGGCGTAGCGCCGGCACTGTTACCCGCTGGAATTACGGCCGTGCTCGCGCTAGACGCCGGATAATTGGTCGTGTTGCTGGCTGGATAGCCCGAGGTGTTGCTGGCCGGATAACTCGGCGCGGCGCTAGTGGCGGCCGAATATTCGCCGGTCGATGCGGCGGCCCCACTGGAGGCCGGCATATAGCTGGTCGGAGTGACGCCCGACGGCGTTGCGGCCGTGGCCGACGTGCCTGGAGCAGCGGTGACCGGATAAGCGCCGGCGCTGCCGGGTCGATAGGCGGGCGGAACCGTGCTGGCGCCCGTATTCGAGGGCGGAACCGTCGCCGACGTGCTGTTGTATCGGCTGGCATCGGAGCTAGGATACGCCGACGCCGGACGAACCGGGTTCGTGTAGCCGGCCGCCGACGTGGCGCCGCTGCTCTGATAACTGCTATTGCTACCGCTTTGATAACCACTGCTCGGGTAGCTGCCGGTCGGCGTGCTGTTGGTCGAATTGTAAGCAGGCGTGTTGCTGGGTGAGTTGTAAGCAGGCGTGCTATTGGTTGGATAGCTGTTGGTCGCCGGAACGTTGTTTTGATAGCCGCCGGTTGCCGGATAGCTGGTCGCCGGCGTACCGTTGGAACCGCTCGTACTCGGATAGGTGCCGTTATATGCCGGCCCAACCGATGTTGGCGCATTGGGATTTCGTGTGGCGGCGGACGGATTGGTATAGCTGTTGCTTGGCGAACCATTGCTGCTTGCGACGTAAGCGGGCTGATTCGACGGATTCGACGTGCCATAGCCGCTGTTGCCGGCATAGCCGTTTCCAGCGTTGGCATTGTAGCCGCCGCTACCTCCGGCCGCAGTGGACGGATATTGCTGGGAAGACTGATAGCCGGTTGGCACGCTGGCAGGATTCGTCGTATTGCCATTGGCGACCAGCGAACCTTGCTGGTAACTCGGCGCAACGCCGCCGTTCGTGTTATTGGCGGCGACCCCGGCCGGTTTCTTCGGCTCGCCCGTCGAGCTTGGCGTTACCGAACTCGGCGTGTTGGAGCTGGTGAAGGGGCTGGTGCTTTTCCACGGCATGCCCCATTGTCCGTTGCTGTAGCAGCCTGACATGGCCACGATCGTCAAAACGGCCAATCCGCAACGCATTGTATTGGTTCGCATAATAATGGTGTCCTTCGGAGCGAACGGAACATCAAACATTCGGAATTTAGAATCGAGTTTTCACGGCAGTTTGATTATTCCTTTTTTGCAAACTTTGCCGATTTTGCGGAAAATTCCATGTTCTCGGAAGCAAGCTCGCTTCAAGTTTCGGGAGAGGGTGTGAAAAGCTCGGCGGATTATAGACACCTTTGCAGGTGGGTCAATGTCAAAATGCAAAGAAATTGTCGCAATTTTGGCAATCTGCGCAATTCACGCCGACTTTTATTCGCGAAATCTTCAACCGATGGCCCGACAAACGCCGAAGTAGTAGCGGTTGTAGCAATTACACCGACTTTATCGACCATGGTGACTTTGATGACTGGCTCGCGAATCCTGAAAAGCGGACTGTGCCTGGCCGCGGCAACCGTCCTGCTCGGCAATATGACCGGCTGCACGAGCTGCCGCGATTACGTGCGAAACGGCTACAAGGTCGGCCCCAATTATTGCAAGCCCGACGCCGCCGTGGCCGACCACTGGATCGACGATGCCAATCCGAGTGTCAGCAGCGATCCGCCCAACGATTCCGCATGGTGGCAGACGTTCGGCGATCCGGTTCTCGATAATCTGGTGCAAACGGCCTATCGGCAGAATCTGACGCTGCGTATTGCCGGCCAGCGCATCCTGGAGGCCAAGGCGCAGCAGGCGATCGCCGTCGGCAACGTCTTCCCGCAAACCCAACAGGCGTCCGGCGGCTATGCGCGCACCGCTATCAGCCAGAACGTGCCACTGGCGGCCCCTCCTTTTCGTTATGACAACTGGTCACTTGGCACGAATCTGGCGTGGGAGTTGGATTTTTGGGGCCGGTTCCGCCGAGCGATTGCGGCGGCCGACGCGAGATTGGACGCCTCGGTTGAAAACTACGACGACGTGCTGGTATTGCTCTTGGCCCAAGTGGCAGAAAGCTACGCCGATCTTCGCACGTCGGAGCAGCGGCTGGTTTATGCGAGAAAGAACGTCAAGGATCAGGAGGAGAGTTTGGACTTGGCCAAGGTGAAGTTCAACAACGGAGCGACGACCAAGCTCGATGTGACGCAAGGCGAGTCGAACTTGGGCCAGACGCAAGCGACGATTCCGCCGTTGGAAGCCGCTCGGCGTCAGTCGGCCAATCAGATATGCATTTTGCTTGGAATGCCGCCGCGCGACATCGAAGAGATGCTCGGCAAGCGGACGATTCCCTCGGCGTCGCCCAAGGTGGCGTTGGGCATTCCGGCCGATCTGTTGCGGCGGCGGCCCGATGTCCGGCGCGCGGAACGCAACGTGGCCGCGCAAAGCGAGCAGATCGGCATCGCCACGGCCGAATTGTATCCGCATTTTTCGATCACCGGCAACATCTACGTCGATTCCGAGAATTTCCGCGATTTGTTCCAGGGCAACTCGTTGGGCGGCAGCATCGGGCCGTCGTTCCAGTGGAACGTGTTGAACTACGGCCGATTGGTCAACGGCATCCGCGTTCAACAAGCCATCTTCGAGGAGTTGGCCCTTCAATATCAAGAAACCGTGTTGAATGCGAACGCCGAGGTCGAGAACTCCGTGGTCGGTTTCCTGCAAGCCCAGCAGCAGGTGAAGTTTTTGGCGACAAGCGTCACGGCATCGCAGGAGTCGCTCGATTTGGTTCGCACG
>CAZWNM010000280.1:0-4408 GCA_964635765.1 uncultured Planctomycetaceae bacterium
TGGCCGCCTCGGCGCCGCCGCTTGCAACGACTGGCTCGGCCGGCGGGAATAAACAATAAGCCACAGCAGGCCCCCCGTGTGCCGTCCGCTTTTTTTCGTCACACGGCCTGCGACGGATGCCGCGTTATTTTCGCATCATAACGCGGCTTGCCGATTCCGCAGCCTCTTCCCAACCGGCATCCCTTGACCGTCGGCGTATAATCGTATAAACGGCTAGTGTGGGAATAGCCTCCGGCTATGGCGCAGATTTTATTTTCCCGACAGTCAGCGTAAAAGCCAGCAATCAACCAACCCAGGGGATGCGAACCCATGTTTTGTTATCAATGTGAACAAACGGCCAAGGGAACCGGCTGCACGACGTTCGGCGTTTGCGGGAAAGACCCGACGACGGCCGTTTTGCAAGATTTGCTCGTTTACGCGACGAAGGGCATTGCGATGTACGCCCATCGCGCGGCGCAGATGAACGCCCAAAAGGCCGAGATCGACCGTGCAGTCCTCGGTTTTCTGTTCACCACGGTGACCAACGTCGATTTCGATCCACAGCGAATTCACGGCTATTTGCTCGACGCGGCCGTCGTCCGCGACAAGGCAAAATCGCTCTACGAAAACGCCTGCGTGGGAATCGGCCGCGCACCGGAAATTCTTGCGGGCCCAGCTGCGTGGCAACCCGCCGCCGATTTCGACGGGCTAGTTCGCCAGGGCGAGGAACTTGCGCTTACCAAGCGGCTAGCCCGTTTGGGCGCTGACGTGACGGGCCTTCAGGAGTTGATTCTTTACGGACTGAAGGGCGCGGCGGCCTATGCCGATCACGCGCGGATTCTCGGCTACGAAGACCCCGACATTTATGCCACGTTTTACGCCGCCTTGGAATTTTTGGCCCATGAAAATCCAACGTCCGACGCACTGTTCGATTGGGTCATGCGAACCGGCGAGTTGAACCTCACGGTGATGGCCCTGCTGGACGCCGCCAACACGAGTGAGTACGGCCAGCCGGAGCCGACCGCGGTTCGCATTACGCCGGTCGCTGGAAAATGTATCTGCGTTTCGGGCCACGACCTGAAAGACCTCGGCGAGTTGCTCCGCCAAACGGAAGGCCGCGGCGTCAACGTGTACACCCACGGCGAAATGCTACCGTGCCACGCCTATCCGAAATTGAAGAAGTACAAGCATCTGGTGGGCAATTACGGGGGCGCGTGGCAAGATCAGCGGGTGGAGTTCGATCAATTCCCCGGCGCCATTTTGATGACGACTAATTGCATCCAGAAGCCGAAAGAAACGTACATGAGCCGCATTTTCACGACGGGGCTTGTCGCATGGCCCGGCGTGACGCACATCGGACCCAGCCGCGATTTCACGGCGGTCATCGACGCCGCGCTTGCCGCGCCGGGCTTCAAGGAAGATGAAACCGAAAAATCCATCACGGTCGGTTTCGGCCATCATGCCGTGTTGGGCGTGGCGGGCAAGATCGTCGAGGCCGTGAACGCCAAAAAAATCCGCCACTTCTTCCTGGTCGGCGGCTGCGACGGCGCCAAGCCCGGCCGAAATTATTTCACCGAGTTCGCTCAAAAAGTGCCGAACGATTGCGTGATTCTTACGCTGGCGTGTGGCAAGTATCGTTTCAACAAGCTGCCGTTCGGCGACATCGACGGCATTCCGCGGCTGCTCGACATCGGCCAATGCAACGACGCCTATTCGGCCGTTCAGATCGCCACGGCCCTGGCCGAGGCGTTCAAGTGTGAGGTGAATCAGTTGCCGCTGTCGTTCGTGTTGAGTTGGTACGAGCAGAAAGCGGTGGCGATATTGCTGACGCTCTTGTACCTGGGCATCAAGAAAATCCGGCTCGGCCCGAGCCTGCCGGCGTTCCTCACGCCGTCGGTGTTGAACCTGTTGGTCGAGAAGTTCAACATCGCCGCGATCACCACGCCGGAGGCCGATCTGGCGGCGATTCTGGGGTAGTTGCGTTAAACCTTCGCCGCGCCAATGGCCCGGCGGATCGTGTCGCGCATCAACTCGGCCGGGCCTGCCTGGCCGGTGAACAACTCGTACTGCTGGCACGCTTGGCGGACGAACATATCGACGCCCGTGACGACCGTGCAGTTCCGATTGCGAGCCTCTTTCACCAACAACGTGTTTTCAGGATTGTAAACGGCGTCGAAAACAATCGTCGACGGCCGCAGGTGATGCTTTTCATAGGGGGTTTCGTCGACGTTCGGGTGCATTCCGACCGGCGTGCAGTTGAATAGCAAGTCGGCTGCGACGGAATGACGCGCCGACCACTCGACCGTGCGGCACTCGAACCGCTGGGCCAGCGTCAACGCCTGTTTGGCGTTGATATCAGTGACGACGACGTTCACGCCGCGCCGCGTCAGGCCGTAGACGATTGCCTTGCCGACGCCGCCGGCGCCGAGTACGACGGCCGTCTTGTCCTGCAACCGTTGTTGGGCCTCCTCGCCGCCGCCGATGGCCGCCTCTAGGCTATCCATCGCCGCTCGGTGATCGGTATTGTAGCCAAGCCGCTTACGACCGTCAAAAAGGACGGTGTTCGCGGCGCCGATGCCGCGCACGGCCGCGTCGGCCTCGGTGAGCTTCTTAACCATTTCTTCCTTGTGCGGGATGGTAACACTGAGGCCGCGAATGCCGAAACTCTGGGCTTAGTCGATAAACCGCGAACGGTCTTCGCGCGGCACGCGAAACGGCACGTACACCTTGTTCAACTTGGCGTGCCGAAACGCCACGTTGTGCAACAGTGGGCTGAGGCTATGCCCGATCGGATCAGCAATGACGCCGTACACCTCCGTGTCGGCGTCGATCTGATCGTAATGATATGCCTCGACCATCTGCTGATAGCTGAGCTGGCCAGGCGCCAACACCCGCTCGTGATGGAACGTGGCGTAGGTGAATGGGGAGCCGAACTTGCCGGCGAGAATCCGCGTCGGCGTGCCGATATCGCCCATGCACAGGCCGATCATCGGCACCTTGCTCCGCCGGGTCAACTCCAACATCCGCAGATTATCGTGCGGATGATTCGCCATTGTGGATATTTTCACGATATCGGGATCGAGTGCGCACAACCGGCGATGAATCTCTTCGAGATTGTCGGGCGTTTTGCGAAAATCGTGAACGCTGACGATCCGCTTGGTGCGGCCGAATCGCGGAATCGACGCGGCGACGTCGTGTTCCAAATCGACGTAATCGACGCTCTCGGCGATTGCGGCCCGCAGCAACAATTGCCGTTGCTCTTCGGTGCCGGCATATTTTCCGCCGTCCTCGGGCCGCCGGCACGTGATAATGGCCGGACATGGCCGATCGGTCAGCAGCCGCCGCAGATTGACGTCGCCGTTGATGTAATCCAATCGCAGTTCGACCAACGAGGCGCCTTGATCGACGAGATGTCGATATTCCGCCAGAACGTGTCGATGTCGGCCGCGGCCAATGCTGACGCAGATCATGAGGAGGGGCCAGGAATTAGTGGTTAGTGGTTAGTGGCTAGTGATGGAAGCCGTTTGCAATTTTGCAATGAACAAGTTATCCGTGGTCGGTGGTCTGTATCAGTTTCACTAGCCGCTAACCACTAGTCACTAGCCACTAGTCATTGTGGCGGACTTGCGCGGAAAAATCAAACCCTAACTTTCCGAAAAATCACAAAAAAGGTCGTATTGCCGCGATTTTTTCGCCAAAAAGCTATTCCGGAATGCCGCGAGGGCGGTCGAGTCGCGCGTCGGGCAAATTGCATGTCGGGGGATGCGGTTTTCAGAGCTTCAGCGGTTCAAGCTCCGGGTAGTCCTCCAAGGAGATAACCTCGAACAGTTCGAATCCATGTAGATAAAAACCGCCGCCAATCGGTTCCACATGCTTGGCTTCGGCGCGAAAAAAAACCATTTTACCCGCAATGCAAAAACCCAGCATCGTTTCCGCCGGCGCGTCGGGGCACTGAAACACCATGCCCACGCCGTGGCCGGAAAAATCTTTCGTCGTGGCCGCGAAAGCTTGATCGACCCGGGGATGGCGGTCCACGATCGGCACGACCATGCCGACCAATACGTGCTTGATGCGGCAATCGAGCCGGCGGCCTTCCGGGCAATCGCTCAGCAATCGATTGATGTGAACGTTGACTTCCTGCTTCTTTTTTTTCTCGAAAAACAGCGACATGACGGAAACTACCAAGACCGTTTTGGGAGGAATATCACGAACACGCAAATATAGATTATTTTCCGCCAAGAAATCGCCAAAAAGAAGGGCCGCCTTGTACCGCGGATACTCCTGATATGACCTATTTTACGCAATAAATGCCACAAAACACATGGCATTTTCTTGACGCGGTTGCCGCCCGCATTATCGCACTTCTCGTTGCATCTGGAACATTTTCCAACCGAGCGATGTGCATCGAAATCGGTGAGAGGGACGGGGA
>CAZWNM010000281.1:0-4400 GCA_964635765.1 uncultured Planctomycetaceae bacterium
CCTCCAATCCCCAGCCTCCAATCCCCAATCCCCCCGCCCCCAATCTTCTGCTACAATGGGAAGTTTGCTCAGAAATATCCGCCCTTTGTTCCCGATTCCATGTCTGCTTCCGATCTGCTCATCCGCGGTGCCCGAGAACACAACCTCCGCGACGTTCACCTGTCGCTTCCGAGAAATCAACTGATTTGTTTCACCGGTGTCAGCGGGTCGGGCAAGAGTTCGTTGGCGTTCGACACCCTTTATGCCGAAGGGCAGCGGCGCTACGTGCAAAGCTTGTCGAGTTTCGCCCGGCAGTTTTTGGGCCAAATGCCGAAGCCCGATGTCGATTTGATCTCCGGCCTGAATCCGGCGATTTCCATTTCGCAAAAGACCGGCGGGCAGAATCCCCGCTCGACCGTCGGCACGATCACCGAGATTTACGATTATCTGCGGCTGCTGTACGCCCGAGTCGGACGGGGGCACTGTCCGCAATGCGGCCGGCCGATCACCGCGCAGACGCGCGAGCAGATTATCGATCGCATTGCCGCGATTCCCGACGGCACGCATTTTCTCGTGCTCGCCCCGGTCGTGCGCGGCCAAAAAGGCGAGCATCGCGATTTGTTCGCCGATCTGCTGAAGCAGGGACTGATTCGCGCGAGGGTCGACGGCCGCGTTGTGCAACTGAGCGACAATCTGCGGCTCGATCGGCAGATGCGGCACAACATCGAAGTGGTCGTCGACCGCATGGTCGCCGGCCCGAAGTTGCGCACGCGTTTGGCCGAAGCCGTCGAGTTGGCGTTGCGCTTGGGCGACGGCAACCTCATGGTCGCGTTTGAGGAGCAAGTGGAAAAGACTGGGAGACCAAACGATCCTGAAGCGGAAGTCTCTTCGTCTCCCAGTCTCCCAGTCTCCTCGTCTCCTAGTCTCCTCCTTTCCGCCCACTACGCTTGCACGCATTGCAACCTGAGTTTCGAGCCGCCCAGCCCGCAGATGTTCAGCTTCAATAGTCCGCGCGGCATGTGTCTGGAATGCGACGGCCTGGGGCAAATCTACACGTTCGCGCCCGAGCGATTGATTTCCGATCCGAGCCGGTCGTTCCAACAAGGCTGCATGGAGTTGATCGGCACGTGGAAAGAAATGGGCCGATGGCGGCGGCATATCTATCGCGGCGTGGCGGAGTTTTTGGAGCGGAAAAACGGCCTGCCCGGCGGCACGGTTTTGGAAACCGCGTGGGAAGAACTCGATCCGACTCTGCAAAACACGCTGCTCTGGGGCGCCGGCGACGAACATATCACGTTCACGTGGCGCAACGGCGCGGCCGGCCACAAATGGGGCGGAAAGTTCGAGGGCATCGTTCCCAAATTGCTCTCGCAATACAAAACCACGCAGAGCCGGATGCAACGCCGCCAGTTGGAAAAATACATGCGCGTGCTCGATTGCACGCATTGCAACGGCGAGCGGTTGAATCCGCAGGCCAGGGCCGTCACGGTCGCCAGCCGCGCTGCCCCATTCGCCGAGAAGCCCGAGCGAACGCTGCCGCAAGTCTGCGCCATGGCGGTTTCCGAAGCCGCTGATTTTTTTGAGGCGTTGGAACTCGACTCGACGGGCCAGACAATCGCCGCCGACGTGCTCAAGGAAATTCGCGGCCGGCTCGTGTTTTTGCGCAACGTCGGACTCGAATATCTCACGCTCGACCGCACCTCGCCGACGCTTTCCGGCGGCGAAATGCAGCGCATTCGGCTGGCCGGCCAAATCGGCTGCGGCCTGGCCGGCGTGCTTTATATTCTCGACGAGCCCTCGATCGGCCTGCATCCGCGCGACAACGACCGGCTGTTGCAATCGCTCGTCCGCCTACGCGATCAAGGCAACACGGTCATCGTCGTGGAACACGACGAAGACACGATGCGGGCGGCCGACCATATCGTCGATTTCGGACCCGGCCCCGGCATTCGCGGCGGGCACATCGTCGCCTCCGGATCGGTCGAAGAGGTCATGGCCTCGCCGAAAAGCCTGACGGGCCAATATCTTTCCGGCCGCAAGCAAATCGCGGTGCCGGCCAAGCGGCGGCCCGTCGGCGACGCGAAACTCGTCGTCCGCGGCGCGCGCCACAACAACCTGAAAAACATCGACGTTGAAATTCCGTTGGGCGTGTTCGTCTGCGTCACCGGCGTTTCCGGCTCCGGAAAAAGTTCGCTGGTCAACGACATTCTGGTCGAGGCGTTGCGGCGCGATCTCGACGCCGGACTCGGAAATCCCGGCGAACACGACCGCATCGACGGCCTCGAATTTCTCGACCGCATGATCGCCATCGATCAATCGCCGATCGGCCGGACGCCACGGTCAAATCCGGCGACGTACATCAAGGTGTTCGACGAAATCCGCGCGCTCTACACGCAACTGCCCGAGGCGAAGGCACGCGGCTATAAGCCCGGCCGCTTCAGTTTCAACGTGTCCGGCGGCCGGTGCGAAGCCTGCGAAGGCAACGGCTCGACCAAGCTCGATATGGATTTTTTGGCCGACGTTTGGGTCGCGTGTCCCGTGTGCGAGGGCCATCGCTTCAACCGCGAAACGCTCCAGATTCGCTACAAGGGCAAGTCGATTTCGCACGTGTTGGACATGGACGTTCAAGAGGCCCTGACGCACTTCGAGAATATCCCGGCCATTCACCACAAGTTGCAAACGCTGCACGACGTCGGCCTCGATTACATGAAACTCGGCCAGCCGTCGCCGACGCTCTCCGGCGGCGAGGCTCAGCGCGTGAAACTCGCTCGCGAACTGGTTAAAAAAAGCACCGGCCGGACGCTCTACCTGCTCGACGAGCCGACCACGGGCCTGCATTTCGCCGACATTCAATTGCTGCTGAAAGTGCTGCACGATTTCGTCGACGCCGGCAACACGGTGTTGGTCGTCGAGCACAATACCGAGGTCATCAAAACGGCGGACTGGATCATCGACATGGGGCCCGAAGGCGGCGCCGCCGGCGGACGAATCGTTGCCGTCGGAACGCCGGAAGAGGTCGCTCGGGGAGCGTTCAGCTCCGACGTCCACGCCGGGAACTCCGCAATCAAATCGTACACCGGCATATCGCTTCGCAAAATCCTCGATCCCGCCGCGCACCGCGTGGACGCGGCGGCTAAACACCAGGCCCCCGCCCCCAGTCCCCAATCTCAAGCCTCTTTCATCCGCGTCCGCGGCGCACGCCAGCACAACCTCAAGGACGTCGATGTCGATATTCCGCGCGAACAACTCACGGTTTGCTGCGGGCCGAGCGGTTCCGGCAAAACCTCGCTGGCGATGGACACGATCTACGCCGAAGGCCAGCGGCGATACGTCGAAAGCCTCAGCGCCTACGCTCGCCAATTCGTCGGCCAAATGCAAAAGCCGAAGGTCGATTCGATCGAGGGCCTTTCGCCGGCCGTCGCCATCGAACAAAAACACACCGGCCATTCGCCGCGCAGCACGGTGGGCACCGTCACCGAGATTTACGATTATCTGCGCATTTTGATGTCGCGGCTCGGCCAGCCGCATTGTCCCGCGTGCAATGTGCCCATCGGCAGCCAGTCGGCCGATGAAATCATCGCCAAAATCATGGCATTGCCGACGGGCACGAAATTGTACATCATGGCGCCGCTGGAAATTCGACCCGGCGAACATTACGAAACGCTTTGGGAAGAAACCCGAACCGCCGGTTACGTGCGCGTCCGCGTCGACGGCAAAACGTATTCCATCGACGAGCCGCCCGAGATCGATCGGCGGCGCAAGCATGACGTCGATGTCGTGATCGACCGCGTGGCGGTTCGCTCCGACGCGCGTTCGCGCATTGCGGGAAGCGTCGAAAACGCCTTGGCGCTCGGCCGGGGCGTCGTGCGCGTGGCCCATCCCCGCGAGGATGCGACGGAAACGCGATGGAAGGTCGATACGCACAGCCAGCATTTCGTGTGCGACCGTTGCGGGCGGAGTTTCGAGCCGCTGTCGCCGCATCATTTTTCGTTCAACAGCACGCTCGGCTGGTGTCCGGCGTGCGAGGGACTCGGCGTGCAGACCGGCACGAATCCGGCCGCGTTGCTGCGCGATCCGAAACTTTCGCTCGCTCAAGGCGCGGTGGCGTTGTTTCCGAATCCCGAGAGTCCGATTTTCGCTGGAATGATCGAGGCGTTTTCGCGCGAGACCGGCATTCCGAGCGACGTTCCGTTCGAGGAACTCGGCGGCCGGCATCGCCGCACGATTTTCCACGGCGCCGGCGACCAGTGGTTCGACGTGCATGATGAGGGGCGAGGGGCGAGGGACGAGGGGCGAGGGGCGAGGGAGCTTGCTCCGCACCTTTTATTTCGCTTCCAATACAAGGGGCTTTATCCGGCGCTCGACGAAGCCAGCCGTCAATCGCCGGCGTTCCGCGCGAAGTTGGAACACTTGGTCGATGA
>CAZWNM010000282.1:0-4380 GCA_964635765.1 uncultured Planctomycetaceae bacterium
GACCTTGGCACGTCGATGGTTTTCCTGCCGGTTTTTTTCGCCATGCTTTTCGTCGCCGGCGCGAAACGATTCGATCTGGCCGCCGTGGCGCTGGCCGGCGTGCTCGTGTTGCCGCTGTTATGGACGCAGATGAACCAGGACCAGAAATCGCGGATTGTCTCGCTGTTCGATCAGCCCGCGCCGCACGAACAGCCAAACAACGATTCGTATCAATTGCATCAGGCCAAGCGAGTCAGGGCGATGGGCGGCGTTTGGGGGAGCCTCGCCACCGGCCAGCCGACCGACGACCTCGCCGCGTATCACCTGCCCGAGGCCCAGTGCGATTTCATTTTTTGCGTGGTTGGCGAGCGGCTCGGCCTGCCGGGCTTGGCGTTGTTGTTGTGTTTGTTCGGCGTGTTGGTCGCTCGCATGGTGGCCATTGCCGCCGAAACCCGAGAGCCGTTCGGCCGATTGCTGGCTGCCGGCGTCGCCGCGCTGCTGGCCGTCGAGGTGACGATCAACGCCGGCGTGAACGTCGGCCTCTTGCCGGTGACAGGCATTTCACTGCCATTTATCAGTTACGGCGGTTCCGGCCTCGTGACGCACGCTGCCGCCATCGGGCTGGTGCTCAATGTTGCCCTGCGGCCCGGCTATGAGATGTCGAACGAGCCATTCCGGTGGGAAAAGACCTCAGGCGGGCGAAACAAATTAACCGCAGAGACGCAGAGAATAAAAAATTGAACGCGGATGGACGCGGATAAACGCAGATGATTTTGGCCTCTTTGCCTTTTCTCAAAATAGATTATTCATTATCAGAAAAGTCATTTGCTTGTTCGGTATCTGCGTTCATTCGCGTTTATCTGCGTTCACTTTTCCATCTCGACCAACACGTAAGGCCCTTCGGGAATCACCGCAATCGTGGCGTCGGGGCCGTACTCGGCCAAGCAATCGGCCACGGCCGACTCGACGCTTGGGGCGGGATCAACGTAGAGACGCCGCAACGTCTCGGCCGAAAGACCTCCGCTGACTACTTTGATCTTCGCATGTCGCTTGGCTTTCGCCAACTCTTCGACCTGCCATTGGTCCATCACGAAATAGCTCTTGCTCAAAATGCGATCCATGAATCCGTCGAGCGTTGGGTTCTCGTCAAAAATCCGCTGGAAATCCGGACTGCCGACGCCTTCGCTCAAGCCGGCCGCCAGGATAATCGTTCCGCCGGGCTTCACGATCGGCAATGCGGAAACCATGCCTTTGACGCATTGATAAAAGGTCGCGTCCAACGGGTAGCCGGCCGACGTGGTCACGACGATATCGACCTGCTCCGGCAGCGTGGCCGTGACCGGCTTGCGCGCGAAGGCCACACCTTCAAGATGCGCGGACACCATGTCGCCCGCCACGACGCGCAGGATGCGACGCTCGGCGTCGATCACCACGTTGACGATGAAGTCGCAGCCGGCCATCCGAGCGATCGCCGTGTTTTCCTCGTGAACCGGATTGTCGTCGAGGCAGCCATTGCGGGCGTTTGGGTGTTCGAGGAAATCGGGCCCATGCCACACCCGCACCGTATCCAAGCCGGCAAGCCCCGGGCAAATCAACTTTCGGCCGCCGGAAAAACCGGCCATAAAATGCGGCTCGACGAGCCCGGTCGTGATTTTTAGGTCGGCGTTGAGGTAGCGTGAGTCGATCCAAACGGGCGTGCCGCGATCGGTTTGACCCAGGTGAGTATGCTCGCCGCGATTTTGTCCATGATGGTTTTCGACGCGGTAATTCTCGGCGATAAAAGAGCCGACCATTTCAACCAGTTCGTCGCCTTCGTTCGGACGGTGCAGGCCCGTGGCCACGAGAATTAAAATCTCGCGGCGAGGAATGCCGGCGGCCTCGAGCGTTTCGAGAATCGGCGGCAATAGGGTTCGATTGGGCACGGGACGAGTCACGTCGCTGATGACGACGCACGCATCGCGGCGTCCTCGCGCAAGCTCCGCCAGCGGCGGCGTCCCGGTCGGCCTCGCCAAAACCTGCCGCAGGGCGGCGTTCGCGTCGGCCAACGGCACCGTCGGGCGATATTGAAGACACCCGACCACGTTTCGATCCGGCAATTCCACGTCCAAGCCGGTTCGACCGTATTCCAAATGGACTCGCATGAACAATCTCTAAATAAAATGCGTTTGGAAAAAAACGTTAAAGGCATCAGTGGAACGCGGCTGACACATAACCTTGGTCAAAAACCCATTCAACTCTTCATTTTTCGCCCGGCTCTTCGCGGTAGACTTTTTTCGCTTCGTATAATTCCAATCGGGAACGCAGCTCTTTGTGAACGGAAGGCGGGGCAAGCTCGATCGCCTTTTTGACTTGCTCCTGGGCGCGGTCGAAGTCGCCGGTTTCGGCCAATGCCGCGGCAAGCGAGTCAAGACACTCCCAATCCTTACCGCCGCTCAGGCGATTCGCTTTTTCGGCATGTGCAAGAGCGGCTTCACCGTCGCGATAGCGTTCTTCGGGACAGGTCGCTTGCACCCAAGCAAATCGTCGGAGAGCGTAAACGTTGCGTGGATCCATCCGCAAAGCTCTCTCATAATTGGTAATCGCTTCCTTATAGTTGCCGGTCACTCTCTCACACTCGCCTCGATTAACCCAGGCGACAATATCCTTCGGATTGAGTTGCAGGGCTTTTTCAAGGTCGGCAATGGCTTTGTCGTACTCGCCTTTCGCGAACCAAACATTCGCGCGACAACTGTACGCGTAGCAATAATTAGGGTCAAGCTCGATAGCTTTTTCGAAATCGACCAGGGCTTTATCATATTGTCCCATAGCGTGCCGACCACACGCGCGATTGTGATACGCCAGGGCCAAGTTCGGATCGAGTCGTATGGCTTCGTTGCAGTCGGCGACGGCCTTGGCGTACTTGCCCGTGGCGTGCCAGACAAGACTGCGGCTGTTGTAAGAGACGGCACTTTTGGAATTGAGTTTTATGGATTCATCGAGGTCCGTCATGGCTTTCTTAAAATCGCCTTTTATATACCAGGCATAGCCGCGACTGCCGTAGGCAGCGGCATATTTCGGATTGGCTCGCACGGATTCATTGAAGTCTGCCAGGGCCTTATCCCACTCGCCTTTTTCAGACCAGAGATAGCCGCGAGTGCTGTAGGCGGCGGCATTTTTGGGATCGAGCTTGAGGGCTTCGTTGATGTCTGCCAGGGCCTTATCGGATTTGCCTTTGTGAATCCAAACAACCCCATGCTTCATGTGGAGTTCGGCATTTTTGGGATCGATCCGCAAGGCTTCGTCATAATCGGCAAGTGCCTTGTCCAAGTCGCCCTTTTTACACCAGCGATCGCCGCTTTGCTCGTAGTCCTTGGCGTCTTTCGCCGTCGCGTCGGCTGCCAAGATCGGTACAATCGCCGTTGTCGCAATGACGAAACACGAGAATAAAAGTCGCATGAAGTCGCCCTTTCTGAAACGGAAACCTTTCCAACTCGCATGGCAAGCCGCCGCTTCACGGTAATATCATCATTATTGACATCTCATTGCGAAGCCGCAAGCGGTTTTCATGTCTTCCAGTCTCCCCCTCTCCCCAGTCTCCTAGTCCTGCTTCCCGGCCATTTCGCACTCGCGCTCCAAATACGCCCGGCCTTGACGGATGCCGATGTGATCCCAGGGCAACGGCTCGGGCGCGGTGCGCGGGGCGTGAAGCGTTTGCTCGATGTCGATGCCGGCGTCGGCGAGGGCTTGTCGCCAGAGGTCGGCGTGAAAATGTTCGGTCCAGCCGTCGAATCGTGCGCCGCGCCGCCACGCCAGCTCGATGGCCGCGCCCATGCGACGGTCGCCGCGGCACATCACGCCCTCCAGGAGACTCGTTTCCACGTCGTGGCAGCGCAGTTGCACGTTTCGCAAGCGTTTTTTCTGATAAAGAAACTCGTGTGCCCATGAAAAATACTCGCGGCGTTGCATGGCGTTCCACTGGAACGGCGTTTGCGGCTTCGGCACGAAATTAGAAACGCTCGCAACGACGGTGACCGGCCGGCCGCGCACTTCCTGGCCAATTCGGGCGACGGTTTCCGACATTTCGATGATGCCCGCCAAGTCGGTTTCCCGTTCGCCGGGCAGGCCGCACATGAAATACAGCTTCACGCGATCGAAACCGTTTTCGAACGCCAGTCGGCAGCCGGCATAAAGATCGTCGTTGGTGATCGGCTTGCCGATCCGACGCCGCATGTCGTCGCGTGCCACTTCCGGCGCCAGGGTCAAGCCGGAATGACGATCGGTGTTCATCAAGCCGCCGACCGCGAGCAGTTGCTCGTTGATGCGCAAGCTCGGCAGCGAAATGGCCACGCCCAAGGGGCGAAACGTGTCTTGCAGCCGCCGCATCAACTCGCCGAACTCGGGATAATCGCTCGATGAAAGCGA
>CAZWNM010000283.1:0-4377 GCA_964635765.1 uncultured Planctomycetaceae bacterium
CTTGAACGACCTCGTCGGCCGCATCGCCAAAACGCTCCAAGGCGAGCCGGCGTGGCAAATCGCGCATAATTGTTTCCGGAAAATAATCCAAACTGCTATATACGCGCAGGCGAATGTCTGATATATATGCACGCACGCATATTGCATGGCAAAGGGCGACCGCCGGTCTCGTTGACGGAAATGCCGCCTTTTGCTTGAACCCGCTAACCGAGGACTCGAAAATGAAACTGTTTCACTGGGGAATCGCCATCGCGATGGTTGCAACCGTCGCAATCGCGGCCACGGCTCAAAATCAGGCGGCAAAAAATCAGGCCCCGGCCGCCAATGTCAGTCCGGCGCAAGCGGCCATCGCCCGAGCGGCGAAGGCTAACAAATACTTGCTTCTTTTTTGCTGGGAGACAAAAGACCAAAAAACCAACGACGCCAGGGCCGTTTTTGAGCCCGCGGCAGCCAAGCTGGCCGATTCGGCCGCTGTCGTTTCGATCCAGATCAACGATGCCGCCGAACAGCAGATCGTCGATCAATACGATTTGACCCGGTCCCCGATGCCGCTGGTGTTGTCGATTGCTCCGAACGGCGCGATTACCAAGGGGTTTTCCAAAACGTTTGACGAGAAAGAGCTTCGCACGGCGTTCGTCAGCCGTGGCACGCAGCTTTGCATGAAAGCGTTGCAGGACCGAAAGCTCGTTTTGGTTTGCGCCGTCGATCCGGCTGGCCCGAAAGGACCGATGAAAACGCCCAAGTGCGCGGAAGGTTTCAAGGCCGACGCGAAATACGGCCCGGCGACGGAAATTATTCTGGTCAACGCGAAAGATCAACGCGAAGCGTCTTTCTTGAAGGACCTCAAGATCGATCAATCGCAAAAACCGATGGTTGCGTTTTTCGCCCCGCCTGCCGTGTGGATCGGCAATTTCGACGGCGCGGCCGCCAAGGACGAACTGGTGGCCAAATTGGTCGCCGCGCAGTCGAGTTGTTGCCCCGGCGGCAAATGCGGCCCCGGCGGATGCAAATAGGAACGGTCGCGCGGCGGGCAAAATACGCTTTGTTTCAGAATCGTTGCAGAAAGAGAACAGGAACATGGCCGAGAGTATCAAACAAGTCGTTCGGTCGAAATACGCCGCGGTGGCCAAGAGCGGCTTATCGACCGATCATTCCGGCGTGCGAGCCGTGGCCGAGGCGTTCGGGTACACGCCGGAACAGTTGGCCTCGATTCCGGCCGAGGCGAACATGGGCCTTTCGTGCGGAAACCCAACCGCCTTCGCCAGCTTGAAACCCGGCGAAACCGTCGTGGACCTCGGTTGCGGCGGCGGGCTGGATGTGTTTCTCGCGGCGGCAAGGGTGGGTCCGACGGGCAAGGCCATCGGCATTGACATGACGCCCGAAATGCTGGAGTTGGCTCGCGGCAACGCCGCCAAAGGAAACTGCGGCCGGCCGATTACGAACGTCGAGTTCCATCAGGCCGCGATCGATCGGCTGCCGCTTCCCGACGCCTCGGTCGATTGCGTCATCAGCAACTGCGTCATCAATTTGGCCCCGGACAAGCCCGCCGTGTTTCGGGAAATTGTGCGCGTGTTGAAGCCGGGCGGACGCTTGGCCGTAAGCGACATCGCCCTGAAAAAGCCGCTGCCGCCCGAACTCGGCAACGATTTGATGGCCTACGTCGGCTGCATCGCCGGAGCTATCCCGGTCGAACAATACCGCAACCAATTGGTTGAAGCCGGGTTTGCTCATGTGGACGTTATCGACACCGGAAGCGATCTGAACGCTTACGCCAAAGTCGAAAATCAATCGGGCTGTTGTTCCCCGGCCATGGAAACGAGCATGCCCGTCGCATCGCCTTGTTGCTGTTCCTCGACGCCGCCCAGCGACGCCGATTTGCATCGACGACTGGCCGACTTGCTTCGACGTTACAACGTCAACGACTATGCGGCCAGCGTGCGGGTGTACGCTGTTAAGCCGGTCTGACCTCAATACACGCCATGGGAGGCTGAATCCATGCGACTGCGAACCATTGTGCTGCGTGAAATCTTCGAGCGGAAGAGTCAATTGTTCACCAGCTTTTTGGCGATTCTGCTGGGAATCACGGTGATCGTGTCGATCAAAAACATCACCCACTACTCCGAAGGCGCCGTGGCGCAAGAGATGGACTCGCTCGGCGCCAATGTGCTCGTGCTTCCAAAGTCGGCCACGTTGCAGGAGTACTACAGCGCCGACATTCAAAGCGAGACGATTCCTGAGGAGTACGTCGCGCAACTGGCCATGGCGAAGCTCGAAGGAATCGACAACGTCTCGCCCAAGCTCTCCGTGCCCGTCCATTTGCACGACAAGCAGTTCACGTTGACGGGCATTCTGCCGGCAAGCGAGTTTCAGGCGAAAGCGGCATGGAGCGGCGCGGGCATTGTTTCGCGGCCGATCGGTTGCGGCGCCTCGGTTGGAATGATGGAATCCGACGACAAGAAAACGCTTAGCCGCAAGAAGATCATTTCAACACTCGACAAGAACGAAGTTCTCGTCGGGGCCGAAGTCGCCGCGATCCTCCACCTCAAAGAAACCGACTCGCTCGAAGTGCTCGGCAAGAAGTTCACCGTGACGGCCGTTTTGCCGGAGACCGGCACGGTGGACGATTCTCGTATCTTCGCCCACCTGCACATGGTCCAGGACTTGACCAAGAAGGGACCGGTAGTCAACGCGATTGAAATCATCGCCTGTTGCAAACAGATTTCGTTGGGAGTGCTGGATAAAGTCAATCGTCTGCTGCCCGATGCCAAGGTGACTACCGTCAAACAAATCGTCCAATCACAACAAAACATCAACAACATGATGTCAAATCTGTCGCTCATGTTCCTGGTGATTATCATTTTCGTCGGCGGAGCGAGCATCGCCAACTACATGTACGCGAACGTGTTCGAGCGGCGGCGTGAAATCGGCACGCTCATGGCGCTCGGGGCCGACTCGCGGTTGGTCTTGAAGGTGTTTCTGCTGAAGGCCCTGTTGCTCGGCGGGGCCGGCGGAGTCGGCGGCTACGTACTCGGTTCAATTTTCGCCGTCGTGCTGGGGCCCCAGTTGGCCGGCATTCGGGTGTGGCCGATGTGGCAGTTGGCCATTGCCGCCATGGTCATCTCGGTCGGTCTCACGCTTGTCGCCAGTTACTTTCCCGCCCGGCGTGCCGCCCGGCTCGATCCTTGCGCCACGTTCCAGGAGATTTGATTCATGTTAAAAATGGAAAGCGTCAGCAAAACGTATCGGCATCGCGGCCAAACGGTCACGGCTCTCAATCGCGCCACGGTTGAAATTCCGCGAGGCGATTTCGTCTCGGTCGTCGGCGCCAGCGGCAGCGGAAAAAGCACGCTGCTCCTCATGTTGGGCGGAATGCTTTCGCCTTCCAAGGGCCGAGTGCTCTTGGGCGATCAGTCGGTCTACGACATGAACCCAAGCGAGCGCGCGCGGCTGCGACGCGAGAAGGTCGGCTTCGTGTTTCAAACGTTCAATCTGATCACCTACCTTTCGGCCTTGGAAAACGTCCAGATTCCGTTGTTTCTCGCCAACATGGGCGAAGACGCCCAAAAAGACCGCGCCATCGCCCTTCTGGAACGAGTCGGCCTGGGCGATCGGCTTCACCACAAGCCGGGCGAGTTGAGCGTCGGCCAACAGCAGCGAGTCGCCTTGGCCCGAATGTTGGCCAACGATCCGGCGATCATTCTCGCCGATGAACCGACCGGAAATCTCGACCCCGAGACCAGCGGGCAGGTCATCGGTTTCTTGGAAGAGTTCAACCGTGAAGGCCGCACCATCGTCATGGTGACGCACGACCCCCGTGCCGCCCGGCGCGCCAAACGCCGGTTGAGGCTATCGCAAGGCGTCGTCGTTTTGGATAAGGCGCCGGATGGCGACGCGGAAGAGGAGGGCGTCGGCGATGCCGCTTGACGACCGCGGCCGAATCGGCGACATTACATTGAACTCGTCGTCTTCCGATTATTGATATGGCCAAAATCACATCCCACGAATCGCCCAGCGGCATCGACTTGATGTTTCGCGCGTTTTCCGACCGAACGCGGCTGAGGATACTTCATATCCTCTTGGACGGGGAACGATGCGTATGCGACATCGTCAAGATATTGCAAGCGCCGCAGCCTCGCGTTTCCCGGCACTTGGCCTACCTGCGAAAAGCCCGGCTGGTCGAGGTTCGGAAGTCGGGGCTTTGGAGCCACTACACGCTTGCCGCGGCCAAAACGCCCTTCCATCGAAAATTGCTGGAATGCTTGGCAAAGTGCTTCGGCGAAGTGCCGGAAATTCAGGCCGATATCGCTCGGGCCGCGAAAGTCTGGAAATCCGGCGGCTGGTGCCCCGAGTAGTTTTTTCGCCGTCGCCTTGTTAAAA
>CAZWNM010000284.1:0-4375 GCA_964635765.1 uncultured Planctomycetaceae bacterium
TTCTTTTGGAGGCGATCGTCGCCGATCTGGAATGCGGCGTTCAACGCGGTTTCCTTGCGAAACCGCAAGCCGTTCACAATCTCCAATCCCCAGTCCCCAATCCCCAGCCTCCTCTTCCCTATTCCGCTTCTTTGCTCAGCGTAAAACCCTTGAGATACCAGCCGTCAGGCTCCGTGGTCACTTGCAAGCCTGCCGGACCCAGGTAACGACGCACGACTTGATATTCCGGCAACTTGCTGCCGTCGATCCGCTGCTGCCGCACTTCGCCCTCCTTGCCTTCGCCGAAGAGGGCGTTGAGCAATTTGGCGAACAGCGCTTCACTTTCCGGCATCTTGTTTTGGCGAATCAATTCGTACGTCGGGCGATATTCCTCGTCGGTCCGGGAGAAAAATTGGAAGCACTTCGCCGGTTGGAACTTCTTGATCTCCGCATTGACCACCTTGTAATCAACGTCGTCCTTGAGCAAGTTGATTTTCTTCGGCGGCGCAATGATCTTCAGCAGAAAATCGATATGCGAGGCGACCATCAAGTGGCCGTTCCACACCGTAAACGCCGCGTGCGGCAGCAATCGTTTCCGTTCTTTTTCGTCGTCGTTTTTTTCCGGCGCGGCGGGTGCCGGGGCCGGCGAATCGCCCAATTCGATTTGCGGCACCTCCATCGGCGGCGTTTCGTCCTCGACGAATTCCCAAATAATTTGCCCCTTGACATCGCGCATTTTCACCGTGGGATCGTTTTTGTACAGTTTTTTGATCGCCACGGCGACGGCCTTCGGATTTTTCACTTCAATGGCGCACAGCAGCCGTTCGCTGTTGACGCCGATCGGCAATTGATAGTCGGTCAAAATGCTCACGCGCTGGCCCAAGTGCGTGACCAATTCCTCGCGCAGATCGATCTGCGGCCCGTTCGGGTCCATTTTGAGGCTTTTCAACGTGTCGATCCACACGCCGCGTTCGCCTTCTCCGAAAAGCTCGTCGAACAGCGATCCGAAATTGTCGAAGGCGTTGAGGATGTCGAAATAGAGGGTCGCGTAGGTGGCGATGTCGCGAGGCACCCACGGCTGCGGCACAAAGTCGGTTTTGTTGGGCAACACCAACATCTTCATGGATTTTTGGAACGGACCCGGCGCGTACACCGCCGTGCGATGCACGAGATCGTAGCCTTCGTTCTTGAAATCGACGAATCCGCCGACGCCCTGCAACGCGCCGACGCCCTGATTGCGCATCACTTCCAAAATGCTTTTTCCCTTACGGCGTTTATCGGAGGCCGTGGCGGCGCGCGCGGCCTCGGCGTAGCCCAACGGATGGATGAACCAACGCATCTGCGGCGTGCCACGGCCGTAATCTTTTCGGCATCGCTCCATCACGGCTTGGAACGGCTTGTGATCGGCCAGCGACTTGCTCCGGTCGCCCTTCACGCGGCCCAAGATGCCTTTCGTCACGTCGAAATTGTCGGTCACGACGAGCAAATTGCCCGTCAAACAATAAAACGCCCGGCGAGTCGGCGCCGCAACGGCAGCGGGAGCGTCGTCGGTTTTTTTCGCCGCTTCGCCGCCCTGCAACTCGCTCGGGGTCGCTTCCTTGTCGCCCTCGCGCTCGGGCAAGTCGAACTGAATGACGGCATCGGCGCAAACGTCCACTTTCACTTCGCTGCGTTTCGCGCCGCGCTTCAATTGCGTTTCGGTCACGTTTTTCAACAACTCATTCGCACGCGGCAGCTTGCCGGTCACATCGACCACGATAGCCAACGCCGCTTGGCCGGGCGCCGGCGCGATCATGCCGATGCCAACGTCGCCGCCGGGCAAATCCCGCATGTCGTCGAGCGACAAACCGAGCCGATCGTGGATGTTCGACCAACGCTGGTTGATCTGACGCCGAACGTCTTCGGTGAACGGTTTCATCACCGGATCATCCATCAGATGTCCCAGTTGCGTCTTCTGCCAATGTTTCGCAAGAATATCCACATTGGAAATAGCGAAAAAACCTTGTGTCGTATCGGGCAAAAGCGCCTCGCTCGGGCGGACCGCTTCCGCGGCGAAACCGATGCCGCCGGCCGACAAAAAGGCTAAAACTGTCAAATAAGATAGAAAAAAACGAGAACGTGGCACGACACGGCTCCTTGTACCCTGGCAATCAGACACCGCAGTTTAACTAACCAGGAAAGTCAAATGCGAGTGCCGGAGTGTAGTCGGATATGCCGAATTACGCCAGACCGATTGGGAAAAATGGCAAAATAAGTCGTGGATTGTACTCGGGACGTGCTGTTTATCCACAATAAAGAGGGGGAAGATGCGGCCAGCAGTGGCGGGAGCAACCGCTCACGCTCCCGTTTGCACGAATGCCATTCGCAGCTCGTGTAAAGCGGTTTCCACGGCGTCGCTTTCCTCGGACGTGCGATTGCCCTCGGTCTTTTGTTGAAGCATCGCCAGAAGATCAATGGCGTGCTGCGCCCGACTCCGATCGACGGCCGCCTGTTGCGTCATGGGATTCGGCAGCAGCCCCAACGACATGGCCCCTTGAATGTATAGTGTTCCGATCAAGAAACTAAGGTCTGCTGGCGGCAATTGGCCGGCGCCTTCCGCCGACACCGGCGGCTCGACAGAGTTTTCGGTACTCATGCGACATGCTCCGGGAGGTCAGTGGGCAGTTGGCAGTGGGCAGTTGTGAAGCGGCGGCGGCTCTGCCCCGCGTGGCTTTAGGGATTAGAGATTGGGGATTACGGATTGGAAGCCGCTTGCGGCTTTTCACTGACCACTGACCACTAGCCACTGACCACTAGTTCGTTTTCGCCAGCCGATGCTGCAATGCGGCACCGATAAATCCGGCAAACAACGGATGCGATTTCGTCGGCTGCGATTTGAACTCGGGATGATACTGCACGCCGATGAACCACGGATGGTCGGGCAACTCGATGATCTCGACCAACGAGCCGTCGGGACTCGTGCCCGCAAAACGCATTCCGGCGGCGGAAAACTGCTGGCGGTACTCGTTGTTGAACTCGTAGCGATGGCGATGCCGCTCGAAAATGTCGAGCGTGCCGTAGCTGGCGGCGGCCTTGCTGTCGGCCACGAGGCGAGTCGGCTGGGCGCCGAGCCGCATGGTGCCGCCCTTGTCGGTCACGTTTCGTTGCTCGTCGAGCAGGCAGATGACCGGATTGGGCGTGTCTTTATCGAATTCGGTCGAATTCGCCCGCTCCAGGCCGATCACATTTCGGGCGAATTCGGCGACGGCGCATTGCATTCCGAGGCAAATTCCGAAGAACGGAATGCCGTGGGCGCGCGCAAACTGCACGGCCTCGATCTTGCCCTCGATGCCGCGATCGCCGAAACCGCCGGGCACGAGGATGCCATCAACACCGTTCAGGAGCCGCTCGGCGCCTTCGCGCTCGATCGCTTCGCTGTGGATGCGTTGAACGCGGACTTGCGTCTGATTATGGATGCCGGCGTGATCGAGCGATTCATAAATCGATTTGTAGGCGTCGCGGTGTTCGGCGTATTTGCCGACCACGGCGATCGTGATTTCGTATTTCGGATTGCGAAGCCGATGCAGCAGGTCGTGCCAGCGGTCCAAGTTCAGCACGCCGGCTTTCAGGCCAAGCTTGCGAACGATCAATTCGTCCATGCCGTGTTCGACGAGGCTGATCGGCACTTCGTAGATCGAAAAATCCTTATCCTTCTCTTCGATGACCGCTTCGATCGGCACGTTGCAGAACAGGGCGATCTTCGCGCGGTCGTCGCGCGAGAGCGAACGTTCGGTGCGGCAGACCAGAATGTCGGGCTGAATGCCGATTTGCCGCAACTGGCCGACCGAATGTTGCGTCGGCTTCGTTTTCAGTTCAGCCGCCGCCTTCAAGTACGGCACCAACGTCAGATGAATGTAGAGGCAATTTTCCTTGCCCACGTCGAGCGAAAATTGGCGGATGGCTTCGAGAAACGGCTGGCTTTCGATGTCGCCGACGGTACCGCCGATTTCGGTAATGACGACATCGACGCCGGGCACGGCCGGTTTGGCCAGCGCGGCCTTGATTTCATTGGTGATATGCGGAATGACTTGAACGGTTTGGCCCAAGAATTCGCCGCGGCGTTCTTTTTCGATGACCGAGAGATAGATTTGGCCGGTGGTGTAGTTGGAATCGCGGTTGAGCGTGCTGTTGGTGAAACGTTCGTAGTGACCCAGATCGAGGTCGGTTTCGCTGCCGTCGTCGAGCACATAAACTTCGCCGTGCTGGTAGGGGCTCATCGTGCCGGGATCGACGTTGATGTACGGGTCGAGCTTTTGCATTCGGACGACGAGTCCGCGTTGTTCGAGCAACATGCCGATCGATGCGCTGGTAAGCCCCTTTCCTAGGGAGCTGACAACCCCGCCGGTCACGAAAATAT
>CAZWNM010000285.1:0-4372 GCA_964635765.1 uncultured Planctomycetaceae bacterium
AATTTGCCTACATCGCCTTGAAACATTCCGGAGTTTTGGGATAGGCCCTTAGTTGTGATTGTCTAGCGGCCTTCATAGCCCCGGCGGGGCAGCCGATGTAATTATAGCGTATGCGGCAAGCCGGAGAAGGGCTCGATGACCGGCGAAAAACTTGGCATTCTACCCCAAGAAATAGACATGGCCGCGACAGCCGCGGCCATGTCGATGTTCGGGCGTCCAAACTCAAATTGTTTGCGACGGCTCGCGCGGATCAGGCCGCTGCCTTTTCGGGAATATTGCGGACGGCCAACGCCAACATGATCCACGTCCAGCCGTGGAAGAGCAATTCCAAGCCGATCAATAGGCCGAGAATCCAAATGTGGCCGTGCGAAAATTGGCGGTAAATCACCGCGCCCAACAGGAACGTAACGAGGCCGTTCAAAAGCGACCAGCCCCAATGCGGAAAACGAATTAACAAGGCGGCCAGCGCGCGGAAGATGCCGACTACGATGAAGAACACCGCCACAAACAGCGTGGCGTTCAGTCCGGCGCCCACGGGCATGTCGAAAATGGCGAAGCCGGCGATGACGTATAAAATGCCGACCAGCAGATGCACCAGCACGCCGGTCCAGCGGCCGGCCCAAAACGCCAGCACAATCGTGGCCGTGCCGCACACGAGCAAGGCCGCGCCCAAGACAATCATCGCCGCCACCGCGGCCAGCGGCGGAACAATAATCGCCACCGTGCCGGAAACGACCAACAAGAGTCCGTACAACGCAAACCAGTACCAATCGGACCGAAGCCGGAGAAACTCTCGCTCCAGCCGTTCACGGCCGACCAATTCGCATACGCATTTCGCCCCTTGGCAAGCATTCTGATTTTCATTGCTCATGACAATAATCCTTTCCTAACTTCGTTCTTCTTGACGTAACTCGAAAGATGAACCCGCCTCAAGGGTTCGCCAAGTAAGGATAGGTTGAAAAAATGCGCACTGCGGCGATGTCAAGTGACAAAAACGGCTTGCGAGCGGAAAAATTCGCATTTTGCACGCCGCAACTGGTCATTCCGACCGCTTCACGATCGCGGCGAATTCAGCCGTGCGACGCCGCCAATCGCGGCATGCGCGCTGCCGCGGCGAGAGTAACACGATCAATCGCTTTGCGCCGAGCAACGCGCCGGGATGAAGGCTATAATAACGATCCAAATAGGTCGTCGTGCGATAACATGCCGAAAGAAACGTTTGTAGCGTTTCTGACGACAAGCGGCTCGGATCGCCCGTCGGTTCCAGCACGACGGAGAGCGTCGTGTGCGGATTTTCGGCCAGAAGTCGCTCGATGCGACGGACGGCCTCGTCGCGGTGGCGGTCGAAATCGGCGGAGCGGAACCAGAGCGTGTAGGATAATGTCGGCAAATGAACGACGCTACCGGGGGTTGTTAGCCCCCGGCTATTTTCGCTGTTTGTATCTGGCAAACTGTCATTGTCATCGTCCAAATCGATCCGGCACACGCATCGCGCGTCCAACTGGTCGAGCCTCGGCGGCGCGATGGCGTCGAACTCCACGCCGAACGCCTCCTGGGCTTCCTCCATCAGCGCGAACAGGTTCTCCACGTCGAGCGTCGGCGTTTGCGTCACGTAGTACGGCGGCCACGGTTGATATTTCAGTCCGAGCGATTCCGCGTCGCGGCGAAACGCCGTGCCGGGCAAGATCGAAAGATTGAAAACCGCTGCTTGCGAATACGCCTTCGTCCGCTGCAAAAAGTCGATGCCACGGCGCACCGAATCGACCGTATCGCCGGGCAGGCCGAGGATCAAATCGACTTGCATGCGAATTCCCTCGGCCAGCATCGCATGAACGCCTTGCTCGAACGCCTGCAAATTGGTCGGCCGGCCCATCAGCCGCCACGCCGCCGGCTCGACCGACTGCAAGCCGATTTCGACCTCTTGAAAATTGGCCTGCCGCAACAGCCGGGCCGTGTCGGCGTCGATCCCTTCGGCTCGCAATTCGCCGGAAAACGCCATGCGGCCCGACGGATTGCCGCGCCGGAGCAATTCGAGGAACTCGGCAAAATGAGGCCGTTGGTTGAGCGTCGGATCGAGCAGCACGACTTCCGTCATGTCGTACTCGACGGCATATTGCAGATTGGTGAGAATCTGATCGGACGAAAGAAACCGAAGCGTGTCGTGGCTTTTCGGATAATAGCAGTACTTGCAACGGTAGCGGCAGCCGCGGGCGGTTTCGAGCGACATGCGTTGCTGATCGGCGCAGCCGGCGACGGCCGAGCGGACGATGCCGGCCGTGTAGGGCGACGCAAAGGCGTCCAAGTCGAGATTCGGCAGGCCGACGCGGTTCACAATCTGCGGTCGGCGGTCGGTTCGTTCGCTGCGTGCCAGCGACGCGAGCAATTTGGCGAACGGCTGCTCGCCTTCGCCTAAGATGGCGTAATCGACCGCCGGGTTTTGCAGCACCCAGGCGTTGTCGGCGGTGATTTCCGGCCCGCCGAGCAAAATGAGCAGTTCCGGCCGCCGTGATTTCAACTGCCGGGCGATCCACAACGACCGTTCGATGTTCCAAAGGTAGCAAGAAAAGCCGACAAGCATCGGCCGGCGTTCGAGAATCGCCTCGACCGCAGCCTGATCACCCAATCGGTTGGCCAAAATGGCCGGCCAAATTTCGATGTCGAACACCTCGCCAAGTCCTTGCCGGTCGGCGAACAACTTCAGGTAGGCTCCCGCCAGCGGCACATTGCCCTCGACCGGTTCCTGGCCAAACGGCGGGATCGGCAATTGCACCAGCAAGATGAGGGGTTTCGGAGTCATTCGATTCCGCGGCATGAAACTCGGGAGAGCCTAATGACAATTCTAATATCCGCCGGGCTGTTGAAGAAGTGGCTATCCCAGCAAATCGGTTGCCCGCCAGCCCCCGTGGCTATCGACCACCCCCCCTTGGCATTTTCCGTCGGATGATTTATACTGAATTGTTTGCCATCTTGGGCCTGGTTTGCCAGAACCACCGATTGCCCAGTTCATCTGGGGCTAAAGAAAACCAATGACACGCATTGCCATTCTCGGCGCCACCGGTTACACCGCGTTGGAACTCATTAAAATCTTGCTCCGGCATCCTGGGGCGGAAATCGTCGCCGTCACCAGCCGGCAGGAAGGGCAGCCGCATATTGCGATGATTCATCCATCGCTGACCGCGCGGCTCGATCTTCGCCTGGAAGACCTTTCGCCCGCCCAAGTGGCAGCGCGAGCCGATTGCGTTTTTAGCTGTCTGCCGCACGGCGCCAGCGCGGCGGTCGTTCCGCAGTTGTTGGAGGCCGGCCGCAGGGTCGTCGATTTTAGCGCCGATTATCGGCTGAACGATCCGGCGGTTTACGCCCAGTGGTACGGCCTGGAGCATGTCGATGCCGGGCGGCTCGGCAAAACCGTGTACGGCCTGCCGGAGTTGTTCCGCAAGGATATTCCGCCGGCCCAACTTGTGGCCAACCCCGGCTGCTATCCGACCACCGCGATTTTGGCGCTCTCGCCGCTGTTGAAGGCGAAGCTGATCGACCCGCGTTCGATCATCGTCGATTCCAAAAGCGGCGTTTCCGGCGCGGGCCGCACGCCCAAGCTCACGTCGCACTATCCCGAATGCAACGAAAGCATTTCGGCCTACAACATCGGCCGGCATCGCCACCAGCCGGAGATCGATCAGGTGTTGACCGCGATGGCGGGCGAGCCGGTCGAGGTCGTGTTTTCGCCGCATTTGGTGCCGATGGACCGCGGCATTTTGACCACGGCCTATTCCGTGCCGCTCGCTCCGGTTGCGGAAGAAGCCGTGTTGCAAACGATCCGCGATTTTTACGCCGACGAGCCGTTCGTCCGCGTGGTCGATCACCTGCCGGGCACGAAGGACGCGATGAACACGAACTTTTGCGACATCACGGCCCGCGTGGTTCGCGGCCGCATCGTCACCATCAGTTGTATCGACAATCTCATTAAAGGCGCGTCGGGCGCCGCCGTGCAAAACTTCAATTTGATGTACGGATATCCAGAAATTACAGCACTGTAAAAGAAGGGGCTAGGGGTTAGGGACTAGGGGCTAGAATGAAAGCCGCTGTCGTTTAGCTCCCAGTCCCTAGCCCCTAGCCCCTAAACACTCCCATGGCCGTTTCCATTCCTCAAGGTTACCAATTAGCCGGCGTTCATAGCCGGATCAAACGCGATCCCCGCAAACAAGACTTGACGTTGGCGATGTCGGAAACGCCGGCTTGCGCGGCCGGCGTTTATACTCAAAACCTCGTCTACGCCGCGCCCGTCGCACTCGATCGCAGCCGCACGCCAAGCGATCGGATTCGCGCCGTTGCGATTTGCTCGGGCGTGGCCAACGCTTGCACCGGCGAACGCGGC
>CAZWNM010000286.1:0-4370 GCA_964635765.1 uncultured Planctomycetaceae bacterium
TCGGCCAAATTGCTGGCTTGTTGGGCCACCTTGGTCGAATCGCCGGCGTTCTCCTTGACCGCTCCGACGGATCGGGCCAACTCTTCCGTGGCCGCCGTCATCTCTTGAACGCTCGCGCTTTGCGTCTGCGCGCCTTGCGCCAACGTTTGTGCGCTCTCGGCGATGGTCCGCGACCCTTCGGCGAACTGATTCGCGCTCTCGGTGATCTGCTCGATCGCATTCCGCATGTTCGTCACCACGAGGTTGACGTTGTCGGAAAGCTCGCCGTAGGCGCCGGGGAACTTCGACTCCACCGGTTGCGTGAAATCTTTTTGAGCCATGCGTCCGAGAGCCTTGCCGATCTCGCCGGTGCGAGTCATGGCGTTCAACACCTCGATGCACTGGTTCAGGTTGCCCTTGAGGACGTTGAAATCGCCGTTGTAATTGTCGGTGATCTTGGGCGGAATGTCGCCCTTCGAGATGCGGTCGACGTACTTGGCGGCCACGTTCAACGGGCCGATTACGGCGTCCAACGTGTCGTCGACGCCCTGGACGATCTTGCGGAAGTCGCCTTGGTGCTTCGTCGCGTCGGCCCGTGTGGCCAACTTGCCTTCCACCGCCGCCTTCGCCAACGTGTTGGCGTCGGCGACCAGGTTGTTGACCGCGTCGATGCACAGATTCAGGCTATTTTTGATTTCATTGAAATCGCCGCTGTAGACGGCAGTGATCTTTTCCGGAATGTCGCCCTTGGAAACGCGGGCGATGTATTCGGCGACCGCGACGATCATTTTGGAAATGTTGTTCGACAGGAACAATCCCAACACGGCCAAAATGATCGCGCCGAGGAAGATGGAGCCGAACATGATCGCGGTGCTTGCGGTCGCGTCGGAATTGGCTGTCATGACAGATTCCCTGGCGGTCTTGATGTTCAATTCGATTAGACTGTCCAGCTTTTCCGACGACTTGTTCATGGCGTCGCGCGAGGGCGCGGCGACTTCCATCGTCTTGTCGTCAAGAGCCAAAACCTTCGCGTCGTTTAGCTTGAGTCCCGAGGCCACAAGTTGATCTTTTTGCTTGGCAAGAACATCAAGCTCCATTACGGTTTTTTTCCACGTATCCCAGACGCCGAGAAATTCCTTCCACAAAACTTCTTCTTCGGCGCCTCTCGCAATCGGCTCATAATCCTTGACTCCATCTTGTGCCTGCTTGAGTCCTTGCGTTAACCACTCGTATTGTTGAGCGCGAACTTGCGATGCCATCATCTTGGGATGGATGAGTCCTCGCAGTGCATAGCCGACTTCAAGCTGTCCGCGGGCGATGCGGCTAAGCCCGACAATACTCGGCAACTTGTTGCTGCCGACCTGCTCGACATGCACGGTCAGCTTGTGGATTCCCCGATAGCCGACCAAGCCGACGACGACAGCGACGACTATCGCAAGCGCGAAACCCACTAGAACTTTCGTACCGGTCTTTATCTCGGCAAACATGGCACACTCCTCTTGGACTGAGACGTTGAAAATGTCATCTGGTTGCTGGAACCATACGGGGGAAAAATATCGTGGCTATCGACACTCAGATTAGGGATGCACCAAGGCCGACGGCGCCGACCCGAAGCGTTGGTCGAGGGAGGCCGGTTTTGCGGGGGAAATGCGAATTCGCGATTGCATTAGTTTGCTGAGTATCAATAAATGCCATGCTCATGCACGGCACGCGACGTTTTGATTTTTGGGCACAACCGTGCTGCCATTCGACTCTAGGTTGCGAATTTATCGCGTCAAGACGATTTTTCGTAAATTGCCGAAACATTTGCGGAACATAACGGTTTTAACGCCTGCGCAAAAAGCTTCTGGCGGCTTTCAATATGCACAAAATCGGCGGCGATCAATGCAGACGGAGAAATTGTTCCACAACCTCCGGCAAATGTTCGCCTTTAGCGGTGTATTCATTTTCAATATCTTTGAAGGATGGTAAAGTACAATGGAGAGCTATGAACATGACGCGCGCAAAACTCCTGGGATGCTTCGCCGGCATGGCATTGGCCATCACCACGTTCGCTTATGCCGCCGAAAACGGGACATCGCAAATCGTCACGCCGCAAAACGACGTGCCGCAAGCGGCGGCCGAGCTGCGTCGGCGCTATGCGGCCGACCTCGAAAAGTTGGCCGCGTGGTGCGACGGGAACGATTTGCCGGCGGAGGCAAAAAAAACGCGCCGGGTTCTTAGCCCCAGCGATCCGTACAAGCTCTACGTAGCAACGCTGCCTGAGACGGTTGGCCCAGCGAAATTGGCGGCCGATACGGCGCCGAAAGTCGTTGAGTGGAACGATCGGCTTTGGCAATTGCGACGCAAGTATGCGGCGGCGGCGTTTGAATTGGCGCGGCAAGCGGTGCGGAGCGGTCGGCCTGGCCGCGCGTATTCGCTGGTCTTGGCTGCCGCCGCCGCTGATCCCGACCACGAACGGGCAAGGCATTTGCTGGGCTACGAAAACTACGAGAATCAGTGGCGCACGGCCTACGAAATCAAAAAACTCCGCGCCGGGTTCGTTTGGAACGAAAAGTTCGGCTGGCTGCCAAAATCGCATCTGGCGCGTTATGAAAACGGAGAGCGTTACGTCGCCGGCCGATGGATTTCGGCCGAGCAAGACGCCCTGCATCATCGCGACATCCGCGCCGGCTGGATCGTGGAAACCGAACACTACGCGATTCGCACGAATCAGAGCATCGAGGGCGCGGTGGCGTTGGGCGTGAAGCTCGAACGCCTCCATCGCCTGTGGCGGCAGCTTTTCATCGGCTACTACGCCTCGGACGCTGACGTAGCCGCGTGGTTCGACGGCCGAACGAGGCTGGCGAAGGCAGCGCCGGCTCGCCACCAAATCAGGTATTTTCGCGACCGCGACGACTACAACAATTCCCTGCGGCCAAAAGAGCCCAATATTGACATTTCCGTCGGTTACTATAACAACGACCTGCGTCTTGCGTTTTTTTTCGCGGCAAAAGACAGCGACGACCGCACGATCTATCACGAAGCCACGCATCAGTTGTTCAACGAATCGAAGGCTGTGTCGCCAGTCGCTTGGCGCAACACCAACTTCTGGATTACCGAAGGGGTCGCCATGTATATGGAGTCGTTGCGTGTGGAAGACGGCTACACGGTGCTGGGCAGTTTCGACGACGAGCGCATGGCGGCCGCGCGCTATCGCCTGCTAAAAAAACAATTTTACGTGCCGCTCGGCTCACTGGTCGATTACGGCAGAGATCGCTTTGAGCACGACTCGCAAATTCAGGGGCTTTACAGCGAGGCGGCCGGACTGACGTATTTTTTGATTTGCTACGACGGCGGCCTCTATCGCGACAAACTGGTCGCCTATCTAACGGCCGTCTATTCCGCCCGCGACAACCACGATACGCTGTCGAATCTCTGTGGCGAAAAGTACGAAGAACTCGACCGGCAGTATCGGGAGTTTTTGACGAAAGAAAGAACGAAGAACGAAGATTGAACAACCGGCAACTGCTCACTCTCCACTGACCACTAGCCACTGACCACTATTCCTCCGGGAAAATCATCGCATCAGCAAACTCGCGTTGGAATTCCGCGTCGGTCGAAAGATCGACATGTTCCGCGCGATTGGCGATGGCCTCGGCGGCGGCTCGCCCAACGCGCGACAGCGCCGCCAGCCGGGCACCGGCCAACGACGTGTTGCCCATGTATCGAATGCGATGATGCTCGATCCGGCTCGGCAGCAAGCCGATGCGTTGGGCGTTGGCGCGGCGGATGAAATTGCCAAATCCGCCGCCGATCAACACGCGGTCCAAATCGGCGGCCGAAAGCCCGGCGCGCCGCAAAAGAATGGCGATGCCCGCTCGAATCGCGCCGGTGGCCAACTGCAACTCTCGGAAATCGCGCTGCGTGAGAACGATCGGCCGGCCGTCGGCTGTTTCCGTTTCCGCCGCCAGCATGAAAGCGACTTGCCCTTCGTGCAAAACAAGGCGATCGGCCAAGTCTGGCAAGACGTCGGCCGAAAGTTGATTGGATGCAAGCAGGCGGCCGTGCGAGGCGAGCACGCCGTGCCGCAAAAGTTCGGCGGCCACGTCGATCAGGCCGGAGCCGCAAACGCCCGACGGCGCCGCGTTGCCGATGACGTTGAGTCGCAATCGCCCGTCGGCAACGATGGCTTTTTCGATGGCGCCGTCGCAGCCGCGCATTCCGCAACTGATTCGGGCGCCTTCGAAAGCCGGCCCCGCCGCGGCGGATGCCGTCGAGAGTTTTCCATCGGCCCAAAGCGCGATTTCGCCGTTGGTGCCGACATCGATTAAGAGGGTCGGGCGTTGCGCGGCGACCAAATCGACGGCCAAAATGCCGGCCACGGTGTCGCCGCCGACGAATCCGCCGAT